>CAJXCX010000007.1:0-16229 GCA_913051685.1 uncultured Spirochaetales bacterium | reverse complement strand
CCACTGGCCTAAAATCAAGCAAGTTTGGTATTGCAATAGAACAATCTTTTGGGATTTATAAAGAAGCAAATAAAATGAACAATATCAATCTGGTTGGTATTGATGCACATATAGGTTCGCAAATTCTTAATCTCGACCCCTTTGAGGATTCTTTAGAAAGGTTGGAGAGTTTATATCGCAAACTCAAAGATGAGAATATAATTATAGACTTTATTGACATAGGAGGTGGCTTGGGGATTAAGTACCAAGACGAAGATAGACCACCTTCTAAAAAGGAGTTTGCTAAAAGAATTATTAAAAGAATGAAAAAAATTAATTGCAAGTTAATCATAGAGCCGGGAAGGTCCCTTGTCGGAAATTCGGGCTATCTCCTTTCGGCTGTTGTATATCAAAAAAGCAATGACGAAAGAAATTTTTTAATAATTGACGCGGGAATGAATGATTTATTACGACCAGCACTGTATGGATCGCATCACGAGATTAAAAAAGTTGTTCAATCCGAGGGCAATGAAACTATCTATGATATTGTCGGGCCAATTTGTGAAACGGGCGATGTAATGGGAAAAAGTGTGCCTATCGGCAATGCCGAATTGGGCGATATTTTAGTTATAAGCTCAGTTGGAGCTTATGGTGCTGCAATGTCATCAAATTACAATACTAGACCTAAGGCCCCAGAGGTTATTGTTTCGGGCAGTGAATCATTTTTAATAAGACGAGAAGAAACTACATCGCAAATTTTACAAAACGAGGTGATTGTCTAGCATGAACGATTCATTGATAGTTTCCATTTTCGACAAAGGTGGTTTTTTTGTATATCCAATTTTAATATGTTCAATCATTGCTCTATCAATTTTTCTTAAAAGATTATATTTGACTAGAAAAGAAAATATTGTTACTTCTGGATTCGAAGCTAACTTAGAGAAACGTATTTCTCAGGGTAATTTTAATACTGCTATTACTTTCTGCGAAAGAGACCCGTCAATCTTCTCTCAAATAGCCATTGTGGCATTGATTAACAGGGAGAGACCAATAAGTGAATTAGAGAAGATGATTGAGGATGAAGGATCAAAACAAATTTTTGCTCTTTCGAAATCCAATGAAATGCTAGGGTCTCTAAGTAATGTCAGTACTCTTCTCGGCTTGTTAGGAACAATATCTGGGATGATTACAGTTTTTAAAGTCATATCGACTCAAACCGTAGTTGATCCTCCTAGTTTGGCGGGGGGCATATCTGAAGCACTATATACAACTGCATTTGGCTTACTTGTGGCTATACCTTCTTTTATTGGATATAAATTTTTGATAAATAGAATTAATGAAATTGCAATAATGCTTCAAATTGAATCTAAGAAATTATTATCAAAAATCAAGGATTAACTCTATGGATTTTACTAAAAATATTAAGAATAGTGAATTTAATTTAGACCTAACACCGATTGTAGATGTTGTATTTAATCTTTTGATATTTTTTGCGTTGTCTCTCAATTTTAGCGAGATTACTTCAAGCTTAAATATCAAACTGCCTAAAGCGCAATCCTCCGAAGTGATAACGGACAAGCAAATTGTAGTTGGTATAGAAAAAGGTAATAAGATTTCGATAAACGATCAATTGGTTTTTCTTGATCAAATTCCAACATTTTTGTCTAATAAAAATACGAACCAAGTGGTTGTAATTAAAGCTGATAAAACTATAGATCATGGCTTTGTTGTCCAGATTATGGACATGATTAAGCAGGCGGGTTTCAGGAAACTAGGAATAGCAGTTAAAAAGACTGAATAGATAATTTTCTATAAAATAAAAATGAGAACGAATTCGAATTTACTTCTGGGATACTTGTTGGTAATTGCAACAGCCTTTTTTACCGCTTTTTCGTATATCTTTGGAAAGATGGTATCTCATACCTTGTATCCCGAGACGGTAGCACTCTACTGGTTTTTTGGGGCTTTTACGATTGGTATTCTTAAGAGATGGATTGTGTTAACTCTTGGTATTAAACAGGGATTCTTTATATCTGATTTGAAAAAATATATACCCATAACAATAATATCCTCAATAATTAGCATTGTCGGTGTAGCTCTGTGGATAGTTGCGTTAAGAGTTGCCGGTCCTCCAATGACTTCATTCTTAATGAAATTCCAAGTTGTATTTTCAGTTATATTGGGAGTTCTATTCTTAAATGAACGCTTAGAAAGGCCAGAAATTTTTGGTATTTTTTTAACTTTCTTAGGTGGACTTGTAATAACGTATGATACTTCCTATTTTGAGTTCCGCGGCAGTCTTTTTGCTATAGCTAGCGCTTTTTGTTATTCCTGCCTTTTTCTAGTGGTTAAGAAGATGGTTTCAAACTTGAATATGATGATGGTAGTAACTCTGAGATCATTGGGAGTCGCTGTCTTCGCAATAATATATCTTGTTCTTACAAACAAATTTCAGGTTCCATCTGCCGTTGATATTTTGTATATGTTCATTGGGGGGACGTGCGGAGCATATATTGGTAAAGCTTGTCAATTCCAAGCGATTAAACTTGTTGATATATCGAGAACAACGGCTGTTACGCCTCTCGAGGCGATATTTGTTCTTGTTTTGACATTTATGTTTTTCGATACGATACCAAGTGCTATTAAATTAATTGGTGGCGGACTCATTATTGCTGGAATTCTTTTTTTGTTGACTGCTAGACAAGAGAATTTTGATTAGAAGATATTAGTTTTTAATTTACTCTCTGCTTTATACCTCTTTATTGCCAATGTAATGAGATTGTCAATTAGCTTCTTATACGCTACTCCGCTATATTCTAGTAGCTTTGGGTACATGCTGATTGCGGTAAAACCAGGAATGGTATTTATCTCACTCATAAACAGCCTTGGAGTCTTAATATTTTTTGTTTTTCCATATAAGAAATCAATTCTTGCCATTCCTTCACAGCCTATAGTCCTATAAGCTTTAATGGCAACCTGCCGTATTTCATTGTTTAGAGCTTTCTTCTTTTGAGATTTTCTGAATGGTATTTCAAATCTAGATTTTCCATCAATATATTTAGCGTTATAATCATAGAATTCCGAGGACGGAATTACTAATCCAGGACTCGATACGATACAATCTTGATTTCCCAATACGCTTACCTCGATTTCGTCTGGATCTATAACCGCCTCTTCTATAAAAATTTTGGTAGAAAAAGTAAAAGCTTGCCTAATTTTTAAAATTAACTCCTTTTTTGTTTTCACTTTATAAATCCCGACGCTGGATCCGAGATTTGCCACTTTAACAAAACAAGGGAATTTAATTCTACTCGATATATCGGTCACAATCTTTTTCTGTTTCTCTTTCCATTCGTCTTTTTTAATTTCGATAAATGAAGCGGTTCGTATATTCACGCTTGTAAGAATTCTTTTAGTTAAGATTTTGTCCATACAAATAGCGGAACTACCTGTGTTGCTTCCCACGTAGGGTTTATCGATTGTTCTTAACAGTCCCTGAATCGAACCATCTTCTCCGCCTGTACCGTGAATAACCGGAAAATATATATCAATATTTATATTTCTAATAATTTTGTTATTGTTTTCTATTGAAACTGGCCTTGTTCTGCCAAGTGAAAAGACTATCTTGTTTTTGGTTGGTCGAAGCTCAAGCCTGCCCTTCTTTTTAACAATCCTTGCTTCCTTAAATGAGCCATTTCGCGTGACGTATATGCCATTTATTTTGTATTTCTTTCTATCTATATTATTAAGAATGGAATTGGCTGAAACGATAGATATCTCGTGCTCTACCGACTTACCACCATAAATAAGACATATCCTCATCATGTATATCTAATCAATGATACTCTTAAATTAATTAATTGTTTATTATTTCTTATAATTTGGTAAAATAGAAAATATTAATTTTTTTAATATCTTTATCAGAAGTTTGGAAGATATACAATAAAGGGGGAAGTTAGATGTCTACAAAAGTAGTTGTGAGTGAGCCTTTGCGTACGGCCATTGGGACTTTTGGGGGTACTCTCCAAGATGTTCCAGCGGTAGACTTAGGCGTTACTGTTGTTAAAGAAATCTTGAGTAAAACGGGGGTTGACCCAACTCAGATTGACGAGTGTGTTTTGGGTAACATATTGGGAGCAGGTCAAGGGCAAAACCCTGCCAGGCAGGTTGCTTTAGGAGCTGGCCTTGATTACGATACCCCATCCTATACTTTAAATCGTGTTTGCGCTTCAGGTGTTCAGTCTATTGCAAATGCTGCTCAAGCAATTAAAGCTGGAGATTCGGATTTAGTTATTGCTGGAGGTATAGAAAATATGAATTTAGCTCCCTTTCTTTTACCTAAGGCGAGGTATGGCTATAGAATGGCTATAAATGGAAAAGATAATGTATTGGATGGTATGGTATATGATGGACTTTGGGACATCTTTAACGACTACCATATGGGGATTACTGCTGAGAACCTTGCGGAACAATACAAAATTACTAGAGAGCAACAAGATCAATTTGCCATTGGTAGCCAAGGAAAAGCAAAAAAAGCAATAAGAGCGGGAGTATTCAAAAAAGAAATCGTACCTGTTCAGTTAAAAAAGGGCGTATTTGACATTGATGAGCATCCTAGAGAGGTATCAATGGCCGCATTAAGTAGGCTGAGGCCAGTTTTTACGCCTGAAGGCACAGTAACCGCTGGTAATGCATCAGGTATTAACGATGGAGCTGCCGCTATGTTGGTTTCATCGGAGGCAAAAGCAAAAGAATTAAATCTTAACCCAGTTGGTGAAATTATTTCATTTGCTGTTGCGGGCGTTGATCCATCTATTATGGGCATTGCTCCTGTTGCGGCAATGACTAAGGCACTGGCTAAGGCTGATTTGACAATTGATGATATAGATTTAGTTGAATTAAACGAAGCTTTTGCCGCTCAAGCACTTGCTGTATTAAGCGATTTTCCAATTCCTGAGGATAAGTTAAATGTAAATGGAGGAGCAGTAGCTCTTGGTCATCCGATTGGAGCATCTGGTACAATTCTAGTTGTTAAACTTCTTCATGAAATGCAACGAAGAAACGCAAAAAGAGGATTGGTATCTTTGTGTGTTGGTGGTGGTCAAGGCATTGCTATGGTTTTCGAAAATCCAAACGCATAGCCTTTATAATTAGATGGCAACTGATAAAAATAATCAAACTAAGGATGTGTTTAGTGCGCAACTTGATATTGAAACTAAGAGATTCTTCTTTGATCTAAAGGAGAATCAGAAGGGTCAGTATTTAAGAATTACTGAAGTAAGTGGTGGCCGGTCTAGCGTGGTCGTTCCTGCAGACGGCCTACAAGATTTTCAAAATCAGATACAAGAAATTATTGCTAAAACCTCAACAAAATAGCCTATACTTCTAGGCTCTTGATATTTTTGATTTGATAGTTGTTTTTCACCACAAAAGCCTCGTTACCAAGTAAGAATATTTTATTTTCAGCTATGTTTTCATTGTAGTCCACGAAACCCAATGCAAAAGTGCAGTTATCTTTAGATATACAAGTTTTACTTGAAACTTGTCCAATATTTTTACCTTGGTTATTTGCAATGGCATCATTGATTTTAATATCCTTCTTAGATTTAATACAAGCAAGTGTTCTCTTCGTCTGTCCTCTATATCTTATTCGTGCAATTATTTCTTGACCAATATAGCAACCCTTTGTAAAACTGATAGCTGACCACATATTGGCCTCGATAGGTATTATGCTAGAATTAATTTCATATGGATAACTAGGTACTCCATTAATTATTTTCCATTGAACATATAGCTTGTCATCTATCGTGGGAGATTGAAATGTTTTTTTATGATTTTTCTGAATGAATATGGTTCTAAAATCTTCTTCCAAAGGAAGCGGTGAACTAAAATTAGTCTCGTTCTCTATGTTATGACTTTTACTTTTGAATATTTTGTAATTTTCTGACAAATCATCTACTTCGACGTCAAGAGACATTTTGTATTGTGCAATATATTTTATTAAAGAACCAATTTGATTCGAATTAGTTTGTATGTACATCGAATTATCGTCGATTTTAAATAGGCAAATATCGAATAAAATCTTTCCTTTGTTGGTCAGTATTAGACTATAGTTAGATTCGCCTTGTAATAAATTTTTGACTTCATTGCTTGAAACCCCATTCAAAAATTTAACATGGTCCTTGCCTGATACCCTTATTAAAGACTGATTTTTTAATTCAAATACGAAATTTTCTTTCTTAAAGAATTCCATTAATTCGGTGAATCCAAGTTGGGTCATCCATCCTCCAGAGTTGATTTTTGTTGTTAGATTTATAAAATAAGATACATTACGTGTAACTACTTACGAATTTTTTGTTTATTATAGTAATGTTGATATGGAATTGAAATTAAAAAATAAAATCGTAATCATCGGCTCAGGAGCTGCGGGATTAACCTCTGCAATTTACGCAGCTAGAGCCAATCTTGAGCCTTTAATCTTTGAGGGATTTCAGGCGGGTGGTCAATTGACCATGACTACTGATGTTGAAAATTTTCCAGGTTTTCCTAGTGGAATAATGGGTCCTAATTTAATGGATTTACTGCGAGAGCAAGCTAAAAGATTTGGAGCTAATTGTATTGCAGCTCAAGTTGAAAAAGTGGATTTTGATTTGTATCCATATTGTTTAACGGTTAATGAGAAGCAGATATCTGCTGATTCAATAATTATTGCAACTGGAGCAACCGCAAAACTTCTGGATGTACCCGGTGAATCAAATTTGATAGGCAAAGGAGTTTCAACATGTGCGACTTGTGATGGGTTCTTTTATAAAAATAAAAAAATTCATGTAATTGGTGGCGGGGATAGTGCAATAGAAGAAGCTAATTTTCTTACCAAATTTGCCGAGGAAGTTACGATTGTCCACAGGAGAGAACAACTTCGGGCATCAAAAATAATGCAAGATAGAGCCATGTCAAACCCGAAAATTAATTTTCTTTGGAATGCGGAATTACAAGAAATTATTGGCACTCAGAAAGATGGTGTGAGCTCATTTTTATATAAGGATGTGAAGACAAATGAAATTACGAAGATTGACACTGAAGGAATATTTGTCGCTATTGGACACAATCCAAATACAGAATTGTTTATCAATAAAATTGATATGGATGAGAATGGCTATATTGCAACTAAAGGAAAATCTTCTAAAACAAACTTAAAAGGAGTTTTTGCGGCAGGCGATGTACAGGATAGTATATATCGCCAGGCTATTACAGCGGCTGGTTCTGGCTGTATGGCAGCGATTGATGCTGAGAGATTCCTAGAAGAAAATCAATAAGTCCTAAGAAAGTTTTTCTTTAATCACTTTAATATAAAAACAAGTTCCTATAACTAATATGGATAAATTTCTTATAACCAAAGATAAAGCTGCTCCATCATGTTGCATAGCTCTAACTAGGTAGAATAGGGATGAGCAGTAAATTAAGGCTGTTATTATAGTTATGATTGTAAGATACTTAGCTCTTCCCAGAGCTAGCATTGATGGATTAATCCAATAAATTCCATTATGAATAATCATTGCAATTATTAGGATAAATAGTGCGGACTCTGCTTGTATGTATTCTGTGCCAAAAAATAATACAATAATCTCTGAAGAAAATACGTATATGCCTAGCCCTACAATTGACGAAGAAAACAAAAGCATTTTTACAGACTCTACTATTACTTTTTTATAGTTTTGAAAGTCTTTTTCCGTATTTAATTTAACAAATTCTGGGAATATAATTTCAAGAGCAGGATCCATTATCCTCCTTATGATCTTAGTTATTGCTCTTGCTACCCTATATAGACCTGCATAGAAAGGCCCAACAAAGTAACCTACCACTAATACTCCAAGATTTTTGTCGTTAGCCAGATTAAGTATGTTAGAAAAATGAGCATTTGACATAAACTTTAGATAATCAAATTGTTCAGAATGGTTGAGAGAATGAGATAGTTCGAAATCAATTTCTTCTTTATTTAAAGCTCTTGTTAAGTAAATAAATCTTAATAGTGTTCCAATTGCAAAAGCTAGAACAAAACAAATGAATATTTTTATTAATGTTCCATAGTAGTATATGGATAAAGCAACCAGAACTAATCTTGATAGGTTTGTAATAATATTTATTTTAAGAATCGAATTATATTGATTATAAGTTCTCAATATTCCATCAAAATTATCATTTATAGAAATAAACAAGACGGAGAAGGCGTATATGGATATCAGCTTAGCAAGGAAATTGATAGAATAAAAACCAGGGAGTGTAGTAATATTCAAATCGCCAAAGAGATGATAGGTCACCCAATCGGCAAGAAAGAAAATAAGCATTAGAGACAATAAAGAGGAAAAGAAAGAGACCAGCATTGAAAAAGATATATAGCTAGAGATATTTTGCTTATTGGTTGCATTGTCTCCAATAAATTTAACTGTGGTATCCCATACTCTGAAGCTGAAGAGTATATTTAATATCTCTACGCTGGAAATTACCATTGCAAAAACTCCAAATTCCTTAACTCCAAGAAATCTTGCTATTAGTAAAAGTGTTATTACTGACGCTAATCCGCTGATTATCTTAGTTGATACCAGCAATTTGTAGTTTTTTAGTATTCTTTTTTTGATGTCATCAAATTTCATCTTATTTGCCTAACCTCGAAGATACCTTTCGTTGAATTTTCCTTTATAAAGCCAACAATCTCTTTGTCGAAAGAATGGATCCTCTTATTCTCGGATAGACAATCTAAGCCCCGATCGCCCGATAATGTGTCATACGGTTTCTGACAAAAACTCGGAATATTAAAATATATTTTTTTAAATCCTTTTATTCTTTGATTGAATTCTTCTTTAGTTTCAATTTTGCTAAATAATGGCAAATAATATGGTTTTATCGGAATAATATCTTGTCTTAAATAGTCTAAGTGCCTTTCTCCGAAAATTACTACACTCCCTGGTTTCATTTCCCTGTATTTCTTTGTAATCTCTCCAACTTTTTGATTGTAATTTATCCCTTCGAAAGAGAACTGTTTATAAACTATATTAAAAGAAAATGAAAATATAACTATGGCGCATAGCGCTAGATAAATTTTCTTGAATCCCTGAGAATATGTGTCATTTTTTGAAAGAAGTTTGAATAGCAATCCCAATGTAATTAATAACGTTGATGGGAATAATATTCTGTATGAAAATGGAGAAAACCAGATAATTAGTCTCCAGACGAAAACTATGCCTAAATATAGAAATCCCGAATATAAAAAATGATTCGCAATATTATTCAGAGTCAAATCCAAAGTTTTCTTTTTTGATAAGTATGCAAATAGTAAATATGCTAAATATAAGGATAATATTGACGATATAGTGGCAACTATTGAGTTTTCGCCAAATCTTACACTGGCCATGACCAAGTTCATTTCCTCAAATATCTTTTTTATGAATTGGGTCGATATAGTTTGCCAGGATTCATAGGTCATGTAAGCGTGCGAATACGTTATGTATCCTGATGCTATCTTATTAATTAGCAGATAACCACAGACATATAATGATGAGAAAATTAGCAATACTAGAAGGTACTTTGAATACCTTTTTTGATTTTTAAAAGCTATGAGTATCAATAAAAGATTAAATATTAATAGGTACGCTCCTATGTACCGACTTGTAAATGTTAGAACAAAAGCAAGACACACATAAAGTAAATTTTTCTTGGATTGATTATTTTCGAGTTCGCAGATTCTTAGTATATACAAGACTAAACCAAGTGCGAACAAGGTCTCTGTTGAGGTATAAGAAAAAATATTTAAGAAACTTCCCGATAGAAAAATAATTCCAATTATAGAGAAGCCTACTTTTAAATATCGTCTAACTGAAAAAATAATTAAGATAGCGCAAATTATATTAGCTATCTTTGAAGACCAAAAAACATCTAGCTGAGATATATTAGAAACCAGATATATTAACATGGGGTAGCCGATAGGCCATGTACTAAAGAATTGTTTGTCCCCACTATTAGTCCACGAATAAACATCCAAACCATTATTGTCTCTTAATGACTGAGCCAGTTTGAGAAAATGAGTCGAGTCTGATGTTAAAAAACCATTTGTATCAAAATACGAGTTGGAAATTATAGAGTAAATCAGACCGACAATTGTCACGAAAAAGACAAATTTTTCATTTTGACCAAAACTAATTTTATTTGATTTGTGAGCCATGTTGTAATTCTATATTCATTTAATTTAACATTAATATTACCAATAAATGTAATAGTTTGACTAATTATGTAATTAACTTTATTATCCTTGACAATTCAATGATTAAAATCTTCCGTTATTTTTATTCACTCTTGCTGGATTCCAAAACTTATAAGTGGGCCGGGGTAGGTGTAGTGGCTCTAGCAGGAGATTACGGTCTATATAATTTACTCTTGCCCGTAATCGATATGGATATAGCCAAAGGTATATCAACTTTTTTGGGTCTCAATATATCTTTTAATGGAAATCGATTGTGGACCTTTAAATCGACCGCGGGCTTCTTTGATGATCTTAGACGATACGTAACTTTGTATTGCATTGTTTTGATAATCAATGTTGGCGCTAATCACTTGGCTTATGATTATTTTCAAGATATAAATCTTGCTTATTTTGTAGCTTTATGTGTTTCTGTATCTGTGGGATTCTTTGGTCAGAGATTATGGGTTTTTAAAAATAGGCTAAACTAGGTTATATTCTTGAGGAAATGAAAAAAGTTTTATTAACGGGTGCTGCTGGATTCATTGGATATCACTTTTCTGACTTTTTACTTAGAAAAGGTTTTGAAGTTTATGGTATAGACGATTTAAATGATAATTATGATAAAAAAATTAAACAATGGAGAATTTCTCAGCTAATTAGTAGAAAAAATTTTCATTTTAACAAACTCGATATCTCATCACCTGCAACTCTCAAAAGATATTTTAGAAAAAATTTTCAATCAAACAAGCTTAATGCAATAGTTAATCTAGCTGCTAGGACTGGTGTGAGAAAATCAACCGCAGATCCATACTCCTATTATCAATCTAATGTAATGGGTGTTCTTAATTTGATTCAACTAGCAAATACCTACGGGATTCAAAATTTTATTCATGCCTCGACATCAAGTGTTTACGGCGGTAGTAAGGATAGGAGCTTTAATGTTAATACTGATACGAGTAAGCCGCTTTCAAATTATGCTGCCTCAAAGAAAGCCTCTGAGACTTTACTTTATGCTTACCATATGCTTCATGGGCAAAACATTAGTATATTACGATTTTTTACTGTCTATGGGCCTGCTGGTAGACCAGATATGAGTCCATTTATATTTATCCAGTCTTCTATTACTTCAAAAACAATTAATTTGTTCGGCACTGGACGACAAAAGAGAGACTTTACATATGTTGATGATGTTGTTTCTGGTATATACAAATCGCTAAAATTGAAAGGATATAATGTGCTGAACTTTGGAAACAATAAACCCGTATCAATCAACTATCTTATTGGTAAAATATCAGAACTATCGGGAAAAAAAACAAAGATTAAGAAGAAACCTTTGCGACCAGAAGATGTTTTTTATACATGTGCCAATATAACGAAAACAAAAAAATTAATCGGATGGACTCCCAAAACAAATATCGATCAAGGATTAACGAAAACTTTGAATTGGCACTTGGAGAACCAAGAGTGGCTCAAAAAAATAAAGATTTATTAAAAGATTTGGTTGAGATTTCTAAATATTTTGGACAGAGATTCGACTTGACTCAAGCTGCTGGTGGCAACTCTTCTGTTAAATCAAACAAAAAAATGTTTATAAAATCCAGTGGGTATTCTCTATCTGAAGTTACCCTAAAGAATGGATATACAATTGTAGATAATGATAAGCTTGTGAATTTTTTACACAGCGCAAGAGGGAATAAAATTACTGATTCTATAGAAAAAAAATCTTTCAAAATATTAAAAGACTCTACCTTGGATGGAGGTAGTCCCTCCATTGAAACTCTTGCTCATTCAATTATGAAAAAGTTTACTATTCATATCCATCCTGTTGCTGTCAATATGGTGTCCGTTAATAGAAAATCAAGAGAAATTTTTAATAAAATATTCTCAACGAAACGAAAGGGAGAAAGCATCTATTATGTTAGTTATAGAACTCCGGGAATATCTCTTGCTACTGAAATAATCAATGTTGTATCTGTCGAACAGGACAAGTTAAAAAGAGATAATACTATTATTGTTTTTTTAGAAAATCATGGCTTAATCTGCTCCTCAGATAACAAGTTGGAGTTGATACAGAGTGTGGAGAAAATTGTTAAACAATTTGAAAATTATTTAAAAATAAACTTAAGCCGATATAAGTTGACTACAGAAATATCTCAAATCTTATGGAGAAACTCATACGAAAATTTAATATGTTGTTACAGCGAAGACGCAATTCTAACGAAATTTATTAATTTAAAAAATTCCAAGAATTTTATAAAACCTTTAAATCCTGATCAATTATTATATTGTGGAGAGAGTCCGTTGATTGTCGGTTCTTCATTGGAAACAAGTATTAAATCGTACTTAAAGAAATATAAAACTTACCCCAGAGTTTTAATTGTTAAAAAAGATGTTTATCTAGTTGCACCCAATGTACTAAAGGCCAAAGAGATAGAAGACGTGTTCAAGTCCCACTTGTATTTCAATTCGAATGGAGCTCTTAATCGAGTTTTACCGAAGGATGAGATAAAGAAACTTGATTCATACAATCCTCAAAAAAATCGACTAAGATTTTGGTTTGATTATGTCGAGTAATTTACTGATTTGATGTCTATTTCTTGTAATAAATTTATATATGTTCCTACTAAGGTAAGTTGGTATAGCTTTTAGGAGTTTGGTGATTATAGATGATTTTTTTCTGACTTCCATTGACTTTATTATTGCATCAAAACCATAAAAGTATTCATTATTAGATTCAAATATCATTTCATCTTTTAGACATAAATCTTCACTTAAACTCTTGATATCTCGGATTTCTATTTCGCAGGATTTTTCCGATTCAATATACGAAGCATATCTGAGGCAAATCTTGCAGGATTTATCTATGTAAAGTTTTCTCTCCATTAAGATAATTGTAACTATTAATGATAGAATATCTCAATCCGCTTGTAGTGTAATGGATAACACACTTGACTTCGGATCAAGCAATTGGGGTTCGAGTCCTCACAAGCGGGTGTTACATTTCATATTTAAAAATGGACTTTGCCTTTACAATATTTTTGTTTATGGCTGACGTTAGCAGCTTTTTTATCTGATCCGGTTCGGTAATCTGCAGACAATCATCTACTAGTCCCTTACAGTCTTTGTACGACAAATCATGAATCACGCCCTTTATCTTAGGTATGGAGTGGTAATTCATGCTCAACTCATTCACACCTAAACCGATAAAAATCGGTAGGCAAGTTATATCGCTAGCCATTTCACCACAAACCGAAACATATTTGTCATTCGGTACATTGCTCATTATAAATCTTAGCATTCTTATAATTGATGGTTGAAAATGAGAAAAAATCTCCCCTAGGTTCTCGTTAGTTCTATCTGCAGCGAGAGTGTATTGCATTAAATCGTTTGTTCCTATACTGAGAAAATCAACATAATTACATATTTCATCAATGAGCATTGCCGCAGACGGTGTTTCGATTACTATACCGATGGATATATTATCGGTTAATGAAAAATTTCTTTTTAAGTCGTTAATGAGATTAACTGACTCAATAATTTCACCCAGTGTTGACACCATAGGAAGTAATATTCTTACTTTTTTGTTTGAATCTTGAGCTACACTAAGTATTGCATTTATTTGAGAACTAAAAACATCTCTATTTGCCAAAGAATATCTAATCCCCCTTAAACCTAGGGCAGGATTTTCTTCTTGTTGGTTTACGTTCCTTGCCTTGTCCCCCCCCGTATCAAGGGTCCTAATTGTGATTTCATTAAAGAGGCCGTCTTCAAACAAGCTGAGATAATCAATACGTTGTTCCTCTGTCGATGGAAATTGTTCTTTTCTAGTGAATAAAAATTCCGTCCTATACATTCCTATCCCCTCAGCTCCGTATCTCTTTGCTATTTTTACTTCGGAAGCGAGTTCGATATTAGCTCTAACAGATATAATTTTTTTGTCTTTTGTTACGCCTGACAATTTTGAAAAACCAAACAATCTTTCTTCCAGAGACATATATTGATTTCTTAGATTTTCCATTTCGCTTTTTTCATCTCTGTTAACTTTCCATGTGGCAATACCCTGATATCCGTCAACATAAACCTTTTGGCCGGGCTCCAGTAGGACACTAATATCTCTTAGTGACATAACGGTTGGTATGCCCATCGACCTTGCTATTATGGCGGTGTGCGATGCGGTCCCACCTAAATCTATAAGGATTCCTTTAACCCTATTGTCTTTACAATATTCAAGAGTGTCTATAGGAGACAAATCATGAGCGACGAGGATTGTATTAGTTTTAACATCAGATGGAGGATACCCTATTCCTCTTAAATTCTTTATAATTCGTTCGGCAATATAATAGAAATCAGCAAGCCTCTCTTTCATATATTGATCTCTTACTTTTGCAAATTCTTTGCTTTTATTTGTCAAGACATTATTGAGAGCCCATTCTGCATTGACAAGTTTAGTTTCGATTGCGCTAATAACTTCCCCGGCAAGAATTTCATCTTCTAGAATTAATATATTAAAATCAAGTATCTCTATGTGCTCTATTTTATATTCGTGATCCCGATTTGTCTTTAGACTGTAAATTTCGTTTTTTGATATTTCAACAGCGTTTTGAAACCTATTTATTTCATTTATGATTTCACTTTTTTTAATCTTTCTTTTTTCAACTATGGTTTTAGCTTGATTAATTAGTAAAACGTTACCTACGGCAAAACCCGGAGATATTGCAAGCCCTCTTTTCTCTTGACTCAAGAGCTTTCTCCAAATTTATTATTAAATAATTTTTCAATTTCCTTTATGGCTCTTTCTTCATCAGGCCCCACTGCTTCAACTTCAATTTCGGAATCCGTACTCGCTGCTAGAGATAATATTCCCAAGATACTTTTGCCATCAATACGCAAGTTCCCCTTGCAGATGCTAATTGCAGAATCAAATTTGTTAGTTAATTGAACTAATTTTGAGGCCGCTCTTGCATGAAGACCTAGTTTGTTAGAAATTGTTATTTTTCTCAGCATCTATTAATTCTAGTAAATTAGTGGTTTCTTGCAATATGTTTTCCATTAAGAAGTATATCATCTTTGTGATTCATTTGGATTGAGAATGTCTTTGTAATAATTTCAACACGAAGTGGAAGATGTATGTTAAATTCTCCAAATTGGGCGTATTTCGAGTACTTGATTCGCACTTTTCTCCCATCATTAATTAGAATCTCTTGTATCTGTCTTGTGTCTAAATCAATGATACATTTGTTTGTGTTCTCGGAGAGGATGAGCTTTTTGTCCTTAATTTCGTAATCATAGGAACCGTGAGCCCAATCCAGGACGTTCATCCCTAATAATATATTATTGAGTTCTTCAATTTTTAAAGGAAGATTCAAGTATTTCTTGTTAAATATTTCTAAATTAAAATCATCCATATTCCTAACCCTAGCCCTTTTCCCTATTCTCTTATATGTAATTAATTCACCATTTGAAACAAATTCGGCAACTTTTATCTTCCATATCGCAAATACATTGACATGTATTTTGGATTCTTTTTCTATAAATATATGTTGCCCTAGCTTTAGCCGTTTTCTAAATGGAAATTTATAAATGATCTTACCTTCGATTTCCGCGGTTTTTACTAATTTCTTTTTACTTCTTAATTCATCAAGTATTTTTTTAACCTCTATGTTGTCGTTTGAATTATACGAAGTCGCATGATTGATGTTTGCGTACGAAATTATCTCCAACGAACATATTAACAATACGATAAAAGTTATTCTCATTAAGAATTTCATCAGATATAGATTACAACATATTGAAGATTCTAAAATTTATTTTAACAATCCCTTAGCGAATTGACTAATATTGCTAATTTGTTTAAATAAGTAGATGGGTGATATTGCACATAAGATACTATCGGGCCAAAGGATAGATGAAGACGATGGGTTAAACATATTAAAACACTTTTCTACGCTTAAGATTGGCCAGTTTGCTAGTCTTGTTAAAAGAAGACAGGGTATTGATAACGAGGCGACATTTGTTG
>CAJXCX010000006.1:0-17287 GCA_913051685.1 uncultured Spirochaetales bacterium | reverse complement strand
TTTATCTTGCAGCCTATTTATTTCGTTAAAATTTACTTTTAATACATCTTGGTTGATAATCGCAAATCTTTTTTTACTTCCAAATTTATCTCTAAGATATGCGGAAAATACTCTATCTTTTTCTATACAGACAATATTGCTTGTTGACTCCAATATCCGTTCGGTTATTGAACCGAGCCCAGGACCAATCTCAATTATTATATCATTTTTGTAATCCAATAACTTATCAGCTATGAAATCAATTTTATGTTTGTTTATTAAAAAATGTTGACCAAAATTTTTTTTTACTGGAGTTTGAAGATTGCTAAGAATTGTTTTTATAGTTTTCGACATGGCGAAGACACCTAGATGCTATTTATTATGAAATTTATAAATTCTCTCGCCATTTTTAATCATCCCTAATTGTTTTCTTGCTAAAAGTTGTATATAAAACTCGTTGTTTTTTAATAGATTGATTTCTTTTCTCAAACGATTGTTTTCTTTTGCAATTTCTACAATTTCTCTATTAATTGAATCTTGTTTGGATAGATACTTCTTGTATTCCCAAGATTCATTAAGAACAACAAATAGCAAGAATAACAAGAATATAAATATAAATCTTTCTACAAATTTCATATTCATCCCAACATACCAAGCAGAAAAGGATTTGATTCTTTTTCGGTACTGACACGTGTTTCAGGTCCATGGCCAGGAAGTAGAATCGTTTCCCCCGGTAAGCACATCAGTCTTTTTTTAATGTTCCCAACAAGATCATTCATGTTTGTACCACCTGTTAAATCGACCCTGCCAATGCTACCAGCGAAAACTGTATCACCAGAAACTACGATATCTTGCTCCATATTGTCTTCCGAGTTCTTTTGAGCTTGAAAATAAAAACAAAGACTCCCAGGTGAATGCCCAGGAACCAAAATAGCTTTGAATGCCAATCCCGCTATTTCAAGCTCTTCTTCATCCTTAATAAAAAAATCTACTTTAGGAATTACAGGATCTGAGAATTCCTCAAGCCCAAATCTCATTGATGCACTTATCATTACATCTAGAATAGGCAATTCATTCTTATGTAGATAAAAATTGGCATCATATTTTTTTTTGAAGTGTTCAACTCCATATACGTGATCAAGATGAGCATGTGTGTTTACTATGTACATTTTGTCAAAACTAATTTTTTTAATCACTTCTTCTATTTCCGGAATTTGACTCCCAGGGTCAATTAAAATAAGCTCGGTGGACCTATCTCCTTTAATTACGTAAGTGTTTTCTACGAATGCCCCACCAGGAATTGCTTCGACTAACATAGTGATGTTTAGGTTACTATAAAGTTTTTGTTTATGTCAATTCTATTCTCTTATTAGAACTATAGTAATTGTAGCGTAAATATTGGCATAAATTTTTATTTTCACATCCGTTTTGCCTAACGAACTTATTGGCTTTTTTAAACCTATGTTTCTTTTGTCTATAGTATAGCCAAGATTTAATAAGGAGTCCGATATCGACTTGGTGGTTATCGAACCAAAAATTTTACCTTTGTTCTCTTTTACAACAAAATTTAAAATTCTTTTATTGAGGCTGTTCGCAATACTATTTGCATTAGCTCTATTTGCCAAATCCCTTCTTGTTTCCGAATCTTGTTTGGCTACTAAATTATTGATATTCTTTTTTGTAGCTTCAACAGCTAGTTTCTTAGGTATTAAAAAATTTCTAGCCTGACCTTCCTTAACTTCTACTATATCTCCTTTGTTTCCAATCTTTTTTACGTCCTGAAGAAGAATTATTTTCATAAATTGGAATAGTTTATTTGTGATTAACCGTGTAAGGAAGAAGGGCCATATAGCGGGCTTTCTTTATTTCCTTGGATATTTGTCTTTGTTGTGAAGCGGTATTTCCTGTCATCCTCCTAGGAGCAATTTTTTTTCTTTCTGTTATAAAATTTGTTAGAAGTTCAACATTCTTATAATTGATCTCTACGTTTCCTGCCAAAAGTGCCGAAGCTCTTTTTCGGGGTTTTCTATCTTTTCTATCGTAACTCTGACTCATTTTGCTACCTTCTTCTCTGCGATTTTGTCGATTAAAAATCGTAATACGGACGTTTTTTCAAAACTCAAAATTAACTCTACTTCTTTGATACACGTGGGTGAGCATTTTGTCTCAAGTAGATAATACTTCCCATTTTTATGATTGTTAATTGTGTAGGCAAGTTTCCGATTTGCCCACTCTTCAAATTTAACAATCTCGGATTCATGCTTATTTTCTATCGTAGACTTGATTTTATCCGACAATTCTTTGTAGGAATCATCTGTCAAAGTGGGAGGCACTATAAAGAGTACCTCGTAAAGATTTGTCATTTCCGACCTCCTGTTATGGGCTGCTGGTCAAATAGATTGACAACAGGCTGCTAAACATTATACCTAAAGTGGATTATATCTCCATCTTTAACGAGGTATTCTTTTCCTTCCGATCTAATTAGACCTTTGTTCTTAACCGCCTCTTCTGAGCCATATTGCATATAATCTTCAAACCCGATTATCTCCGCTCTGATAAACCCCTTTTGAAAATCAGAATGAATTTTTCCTGCAGCTATTGGCGCTTTCGTATTGTTCATAATACTCCATGCTCTAGTTTCATCTGTGCCCGCGGTATAAAAAGTAATTAAATTTAGTATTGAGTAAGCCTTGCTGATTAAGACTTTGAGGCCAGTTTCTTTAATGTCGTATTCATCAAGAAAAAGATTCTTCTCCTCATCGTTCAAATCTTTAATCTCACTTTCAAGTAATCCATATATTTCAATGTACGACCCCCCCTTCTTCTCTATTGTTTCTTTGAGGTGACCAATTTTATCTTCGTTGATTGATTCGTTTCCATAATTTAGTACATACAACATGGGTTTTGTCGAAATTAAATTTAATTGTCTAATAATATCTAAATCATTTACATCAAAATCTTTTTCTAAATCTATATTCCTATTGTCATTTAACAGCTTGCTAATTTTTTTCACAATTTCAAATTCTTTGATGGAATCTTTATTGTTACCTTTTTTAAGTTTTTCAAGTTTCGTTAGTCTTTTCTCAAGAATTTGCAAATCACTAATCGCCAACTCAAGGTTGATAATTTCTAGATCTCTAATTGGGTCTACTGTTTCTAGAACATGGGTTACTTCTCCCTCAAAGCACCTTAAAATATGAGCGATGGCATCAACTTCTCGGATGTTGGCTAGGAACTTGTTGCCTAATCCTTCTCCTTTGCTTGCACCTTCAACAAGTCCTGCAATGTCAACAAACTTTAAAGACGTGGGAATATTTTTTTTTGAATTTAATAAATTATGAAGTTTGGTTAAACGGCTATCGGGGATATCTACTACCGCGATGTTCGGCTCTATTGTTGTGAATGGATAATTAGCACTTTCTGCTGCGACATTAGTGAGAGCTGAAAAAATGGTTGATTTTCCAACGTTGGGTAACCCAACAATGCCGCAACTGAGAGAACTCATTCTATAAGAACAAAGGCGCTGTAACCAACGATACTATTGTCATTAATTTTATTAAAATATTCATGGCTGGTCCAGATGTATCCTTGAAAGGATCTCCGATTGTATCACCGACAACGGCTGCTTTGTGTGCATCAGAACCTTTACCACCTAAGTTTCCTTCTTCTATATATTTTTTTGCATTATCCCAAGCCCCACCAGAGTTTGCCATCATGAGAGCAAGTGTAACTCCAGAGACAAGGGCGCCGGCTAAAAACCCGGCTAATCCTTTTGCTTCCAATACGAATCCCACAATGATTGGACAGATGACCGCCAACACTCCGGGAACGATCATTTCTTTTAGAGAAGACTCGGTGCTAATTTTAATACATGAAGCATAGTCAGGCTCTGCCTCTCCCTCCATAATGCCTTTTATTTCTCTGAATTGTCTCCTAACTTCTTGTACCATTCCTTCTGCTGCTCTACCAACGGCACCCATCGTCAAAGCTCCAAAGAGATATGGAATCATTCCTCCAAGTAACAAACCAGCTACAACTTTATAATCCCTAAGGTCTACTACGTCTAAGTTCGCTGCTGCTGCAAAAGCCACAAAAAGAGTTAAGGCAGTTAAAGCGGCAGAACCAATAGCGAACCCTTTTCCAATTGCAGCTGTTGTGTTCCCAAGCGAATCAAGCTTATCCGTAATTTTTCTTACGTCTGAACCTAAGTGAGCCATTTCGGCTATACCCCCTGCATTATCTGCGATGGGGCCGTATGCATCGACCGACATAGTCATTCCGATTGTGGAAAGCATACTCACTGCTGCTATACCAATCCCATAAAGACCAAAACTTAGATAAGAAAGAACTATAGCAATAACAATAATTAATACCGGTAGCGCCGTACTTAACATACCTGTTGCTAGGCCACTAATTATATTTGTCGCTACACCTCCTTTGCTAGATGCTTCAGCGATTTCTTTAATTGGTTTTCCAGAGGTGTAGTATTCCGTTATTCCACCAATGGCCGAGCCTGATAACAGACCAACGATTGCACAAGTGAATAAGCTAAGTAGTTCACTTTTTGATATACCCACACTTTGTCCAACATAATTAATAGCAAGATAAGCAAAAACTAAAAATAAAATTCCAGCCGTTAAAGATGCTTTGCGTAACACACCGGAGGGCTCAGATTTCTGTAGTAAATCAACAACCCTAGTTCCCAAAAAGGAAGCTAATGTGCCGACTATAACAAGCATTATAGGAAAAGCATAGTATGCAAGCTTTACCTCAGAAGAGAACGCAAATCCTGACGCGATAACAATTGTTGCAATTACACTACCAACATATGATTCAAATAAATCGGCTCCCATGCCAGCAACGTCTCCTACGTTGTCCCCGACATTATCGGCTATAGTCGCTGGATTACGAGGATCATCTTCAGGAATTCCAGCCTCAACTTTTCCAACCAAATCTGCTCCAACGTCTGCAGCTTTTGTGTATATGCCACCCCCAACTCTAGCAAAAAGAGCAACCGAGCTAGCACCCATTGCAAAACCACCTATATTTTTAGCAAATGCTATCAGGCTTTGATCCGTAACAGGATTGAGATAAAAATAAATAGCAAAAGCAATTGTTATACCAAGCATACCTAAGCTAGCAACAGAAAAACCCATGACGCTTCCGCCTTTAAATGCGGTTGCTAAAGCGGATCCTTGTCCATCCGATGCGGCTGCTTGGGCTGTACGACTATTGGCTATACAAGCGGAGGTCATTCCTGCCCAACCGCACGTCATTGATAAAATAGCCCCCCCGAAATATGCAAGAGCGGTCTCTTTTCCAAAATAAAAAAATAACAAAGATCCAACGACAAGAACGAAGATGGTTATGTATTTATATTCTTGTTGAATAAACGACATTGCACCATCGTAGATTGTTGCACCAAGTTTCTTTTGGGTGTCGTTTCCTCTTGGCATTGATTTTAAATTTGAATATGTGACTTGGGCGTAAATTAAACCGAGAACAGCAAGTATAATTCCACCGTAAGTAACAAACTGAGTTGATAAATCCATAAGCTCCTCCTTGTCGCTGATTATCTAGTTAGATAATATTCATTGAATTTTACTGTTAAATTTGTTCATTGCAAATGAAATACCGTCAAAAATGATATTATGTACAATCTCATCCGCGATACTGGTGATTTTGCCTACTGCTATGGCCTCATCTGGAAGAAATCTAGATAGGACATAATTATCAATGGTGGATTTATCTCTGGGCTTACCTATCCCGATTCTTATTCTAATAAAATTGTTATCAGAAAGATGTTCTATGATAGAATTTATCCCGTTATGCCCCCCAGAACTTCCTCCGACTTTAATTCTAATTTGGCCAACATCTAGATCTAAGTCGTCAAAAATAACGATTATTTTATCAGTGCTAATTTTGAAGAAGTCCTTAATTAATTTAACGGCCTTCCCGCTATTATTCATAAACGTTTGAGGTTTGCTTAAGATAAAATTATGATTTTCTTTTGTATATCGACCATATAATGAAAAGAACTTTGACTTGTTGATATCGGTCAATGTTTGTTTTGCCAAAGAATCTAGAAAGGAAAAACCGATATTGTGCCTGGTTGAATTATATTTCCCTCCAGGATTTCCAAGTCCTACCAACAAAGTTGTTTTAGCTTGCTTCTTCTTTATCACTTTCAGTTGTTTCTTCTTCGGATTTGCTTTCTGCCCCTTCTTCGGATTTGCTTTCCTCGGTAGCTGCAACCTCTTCAGTTTCCATTATTAGCCTAGGAGTTAGTATGCTAATAACAGTATTATTAGAATTTGAGATAATATTTATTCCATTCAATACAGGAAGATCTTCAACTTTTAATGTATCACCTATGTTCATGTGTGATATTTCAACTTCAATCTCATTGGGTATGTTCTCCGGAAGACATTCGACTTTAACTTCATTAGCTAGTGTTTGAATTACGCCACCACTCTTTACTCCTTCAGGTCTTCCATTAAATTTAAGTGGGCAAGAGATTGTAACCTGCTCCCCTTCGCTTATTTCGTAAAAATCAAGATGCAGAGGATCACTTGTTAGCGTATCCAAATGAGCTTCTTTTAAAAGAACTTTCTTCTTAATCTCTGAATCCTGTACGTGCATTTCGATTATAGTATTTTCACCGGCTTCAGTCTTTAAGGCTTTTTTGAATTTTAAAAAATCAACAGCAATATTTAGGTTCTCTTTGTTTTTTCCGTATACGACTGCAGGAATCAAGCCAGTTTTTCTAAACCTCTTACTTGCTCCTTTTCCAAGAACCTCTCTCTTTGTAACTGTAAACTCAACGCTAACCATTCTATCTCCTACGAAAACAACTTGCTGATGGATTTATTACTTACAATTCTTTTTATTGCTTCAGCAATTAAATCAGCAACAGACAATACCTTTATTTTCTTAGAACCTTTTAACTTTTCTTGGTTATTTATTGTATCAGTAATTATGAGTTCCTCAATATGGGAATTTTCGATATTCTTTACGGCGTTACCCGAAAGAACACCGTGGGTACAAAACATAGATACAGTTTTTGCCCCGGCCTTGATAAGAGCTTCTGCAGATTTGACGGCGGTACCACCGGTATCGACCAAATCATCGATAAGAATGACATTCTTTTTTCTTACGTTACCTATAACGTTTGTTATTGCTGCCAAATTTGGCCCAGGACGCCTTTTGTCAGTCATTACTAGATCGGCACCATTTAATTGCTTTGCAAAGACTCTTGCTCGTTCCATACCGCCTGCATCTGGAGACCCAACTACGAAATCTTTATTTTTAAATTTTTTCTTAAAGTGATTTATCGCAATTGGTCTAGCATACAAGTGATCAACCGGCACATCGAAGAATCCTTGTATTTGCCCGGCATGTAAATCCATCATGATAACTTTCCTAATTCCGGATTTAATTAACAAATCAGACACGAGCTTGGCTGTTATTGGGGATCTGTCGGAAACTTTTCTATCTTGTCGTGAATAGCCAAAATAAGGAATAACGGCCGTTATCTCATTGGCTGCTGCTCTTCTTAGTGCGTCGACAATGATAAAAAGCTCCATAAAATTTTCATTTACGGGAGCGGAAGTTGACTGTATGACATATGCATTGCGTCCTCTTACACTTTCATCTATTTCTACAAAAATCTCACCATCACTGAATCGTCTAATTTCTAAACTTCCCAAATCGATTTTTAATTTTTTACATATGGCCTTGCTTAGCGCTACGTTAGATGTTCCAGAAAAGATTTTTGTGTTTCTCATAAATTAATTATAAAACATTACTACGTAAAAACTACGTAAATCAACAAAGCTCTAGGCTTTTTTTACTCTTTCGAGGTACTTACCATCTCTTGTGTCGACCTTAATTAAGTCACCTGTATTAATAAAGAGAGGCACGGACAACTTCATACCTGTTTCTAGCTCTGCGGGCTTACTCCCCCCAGTTACTGTATCGCCCTTTATGCCGGGCTCCGTATTAGATACCTTCAGTTCAACAGCGGTTGGCAACTCAATATCAATGGGAGATCCATTGTAATGGAGCAGTTGGACATTTTGTTCTTGTTTTAAAAAATATAATTTTTCTCCTAGGATTTTATTGCTTAATTGGTACTGCTCGAAATCCGTCGAATCCATAAAAGTTAATGTCTCGGAGTCTGAGTATAGAAACTGAGAATCCTTTTTAACTAAATCTGGCAGTTCAAAAACATCCCCTGATCTAAAACTCTTTTCTTGCATATATCCACTGATTATATTCTTTAGTTTTGTTTTTACGATTGGGCTCCTTTGCTGCATAACTCTGTGATTAAACTCTATTATCTCCCATGGCTCATTTTCGTATAAGATTCGTAATCCTTTATGAAATTTACTTGTATCAATCCTACTCATGGGTCGTTTTCTCTCTGTTTAATCTTTTGATGATTTTGTCAATATTTTTCTCGTTAGTATATTCAAACTTTTTTAATAGTCCAGAATCAATGATTTTGCTTGTAAGTTCTTGATAATTAAGATTGGACTTTCTAACGTCCTTCAAGAACTTGTATAATTTTAGTAAATCTTTTTTTAAATTTTTTTCAAAAAGAATTCTGGCCACTTTGCTAAAAAATGGCGATTTTCCACCAGTACTAAAACTAATTTCAACATCTTTGTTGAGTTTAAAGTTTGAAGTAAAAGAAAAATCACTATCTTGATCATCAGAAGCATTAGACACAAAAATTTTCATTTTTCTTGAGTCGGCAACAACCTTTTTGTTTGTCTCTTTATCATTGGTGCATGTGACAACAAAACTCATACCTCGTACATCTGTATATTTATACGCCCGTCTAAGTATCTTTATCTTGTTGGTTCTCTTTGCTATCTTCTCTAATTCTTTGCTTACAACAGGGGATATGACTTTAACTGCACCGTTTGCCGCCAATATCTTCTTTGTTCTTCTAGTTGCAACTTGTCCTCCGCCTACAACAAGCCATTTTTGTGAAGATATATTAAGAGTAATGTTTAGCATCAAATATTATTAAAGACTAAAATAAATAATAAATAAATTATAGGCACAAAAATTCCAATAGCGGCGATATATAGATATATCCTCAGAACTTTTTTTGCCTTATATCCCGGAACATTTACGGATTGTTCTTTCGTTTTATTTAATAGTCTCTGAAATATCCTAATCATTTTTTATTTTTAGATGTTCAATGAAAGAGTCGATATCGATTGCAGGCAAAGTTGTAATTTGTATTGTTCCTCTTGATGTGAGCTCAATTGATAACTTGCTTATCGTGTCATTATCAGGTGCTTCAACAATATTTACAAAATCAAAAGAACCTAACGTTGCAAATTGATTCAAGACTTTGACGCCCATAGCTTCAATTTCTTTATCGACCTCCCTGATTCTATGAGGGCGCTCCTTGAGGGTCTTTCTTCCCTCGGGTGTTAGAGATGATAGAAGTATGTACTTTGGCATATGTTTCTCAATTATTTGATTACAAGATAAAGTTTATCAGATATTATTCTTTAACAAAATAAAATGAAGGAATTAAATAGAACAGTATCGATTCTCTTTTTCTTTCTATCTATCATTTTCCCCTTAAATGCTATATGTGATGAAAGAAATGATAGAGTCAAAGAATTAGAAATTAGAAGAAATATCAACAAAGCCGATTTATCTAACTTAAAAGTTGTGGATTTTGCATGGCTAAACAAAAGTACGGGTACGCTAGGTAAATTTAAGTTTGTTGAAATAAAAAGCACTTCAATCCTTGGATTTAAAAGTATAAATATAGAAGTTTATATATATGATGAAAAAGGAGCCCCGACCACTTTCTTCGTACCACTGAACGATTCGATTGCAGCAAATGAGACAAAAAAATTCAACAGTATCACTACCCCCATACTCCCTTTTTATCCTACAAGAACTGAGATTGGTATTAGATCTGCTGAAATATCATACGACTCACAATCCTTTTCTTTTGAAGCCGTGGATTCGATTAAAATCTTAGATTTTAACTATATAATTGACGATTCCGTTGCAAAAATAATTATTGTCGAGGCATTAAAGATAGCAAATAAGAGTAAGAATTATTACAACGATATTGAATATCGAATAGATTTTATGGATTCGAAGCAAAAGATAGTCGCTTCCAAGAAATTTGTAATCAAAGAACCTATCGCTCCTGGACAAGGGAAAACTTTCAAGAACTTTCAAATCCCTGGTCTGCCAAGAAAACAATTTGCAAATATTTCTTTGAGTGTGGAATCCGGAGGCCTGTTAAGCTCCAAAGAATACCTAATTGAGGGAGGAGACAGGAAACATGTAGATGAAACTTTGCTTGATATAGATATTGATGATCCCCCTGTCCCAAGTACAGATCTTAAAATACGAAACTATTCTTGGGCAAATAATGCAAAACACACTATAGGCAATATTAATGTTGAGATTTCTAATAATAGTCGTTTTAAATACGATGGTGTTGAAATAATTTTAGATTTTAAATCTCCCCGTGGTACCACGCTGATAAGTAGAAAAGTTCGAATTGATGACTATATTGATCCATATAAAGAAAAATTATTCTTGGATGTCCCAATAGGCTATATAGACTTTGATGTTACGAACTTGGAAATACATGTCGCAGATGCAAATATGATTGGTTACGTAAAAACCGTAGAAAAAGCAAAGAAGAAGTCATCTTATCAATCTAAACAACGTACCCCCAAAGAGGTTTTCGAACCGGGTAATAATTTGATTGTCGTTGATTATGATATACAAAACTTTGGTTCAATAAAAATTTTTAACAGGGGCGATATTGAAATATCTGATATAGAAATAAGTGTTGAGCTATTCGACCAAGAAGACAATTTAATAAAAGAATACAATATAGTGATTAGTGATGTAATAACGCCTGGGCAAGAGAAGACTTTTAGGGCGATTGATCTAGCTGGTGTGGACCAAGTAGATTTTGTTTATGCAAAAGTTCAAATTGGCAACGCAAAGAGGTCCAAGCGGGTAGATTGAAAAAAATTTTTTTTAAATCATAATAAAACCAATGACGCATCCTGCTAAGGCTTATTCGATTTGGGACAAAATAGCAAACTATTTCTCTATCGATATTGGGCTTGATTTGGGGACAGCCAATATTGTTGTCTATGTAAAGAATCAAGGTATTGTTGCAAACGAACCTTCGGTTGTAGCGGTTCAGACTGATAGAGCTGGTGAGAAGACAATTCTTGCGGTGGGGGATGAAGCAAAATCAATGATTGGAAAGACTCACGGTAAGATAGAAGCTATCAGACCTTTGAAGGATGGCGTAATAGCTGACTTTGAAGTAACTCAAAAGATGCTCGAACATTTTATAGCTAGATACCACAAGAACAATTTTCTTGTTAGACCGAGAGTGGTCGTTTCCGTGCCTATTGGAATCACACCGGTTGAAAAAAGAGCCGTTGTTGAAGCTGCAGAATCTGCTGGAGCGAGAGAAGTTTATTTGATAGAAGAAACTATGGCAGCTGCTTATGGAGCCGAAATGAGTTGTGTTAACGAATCCACAGGCGGAATGGTTGTAGATATTGGTGGCGGTACAACAGGAATATCGGTTATATCCCTTGGTGGAATCGTACACAGTAGATCAATCAAGACGGCTGGTGACTCTTTAAATAATGCAATAGTTGATTATGTGCGAAGAACATACAATGTATTGATTGGTGAAAATATGGCCGAGTCCGTTAAACAAAGCGTGGCTGACGTGCGAGAAACTCCAAGCGAGAGCCTAAAAATGTCAATTAGAGGCAGAAATTTGGAAACCGGACTACCCAAATCTTTGACATTAACCGCAAACGATACCAAGAAGGCCCTTGAGGAATCGATTCTGGAAATTATTAATGTTATTAGGGAAGCTCTCGATGTTACTCCGCCAGAACTGGCCGGAGATATTATGGTTGATGGCATTGTGCTTGCTGGCGGTGGAGCACTCCTTGGCGG
The DNA here is from genome assembly GCA_913051685.1 of uncultured Spirochaetales bacterium. GTDB lineage: Bacteria > Desulfobacterota_D > UBA1144 > UBA1144 > UBA1144 > UBA1144. The sequence goes on along the minus strand of CAJXCX010000006.1, from coordinate 5,314 downwards.
TCTTTCTGAGCGAATTTCAAAAGCAACTCAACTAAAAGTTACTGTGGCAGACGAACCATTGTTGTGTGTTGTCAGAGGGTGCGGCAAAGCCTTGGAGGAAATTAATACTTTAAGAAGAATCTCGATCTGATTTTAATGATCTCGCGAAAAAACATAAAAAAGATATTTTTAATAGTCTTGGTTTCCATAGTAGTAACAATCATCTTCATACTAAATTTCAATTTTTATTTTTCTGATTTCCTAATATCAAAACTCACATATCAAAACTCTACAGTATCTTCACATCCGTCCTTGGTCAGCAAGATTAACAATCTAGAATCAGATTCAAAAATTTACGAATCTATTGCCAATGAAAATAAAGAACTAAGAGAGCTTCTTCAATTGCAAGATAAAAGCAAATTTTCTTCGATTAATGGAGAGGTCGTTATCCAGTCTCCAATAATATTTTCAGCTACTGCGTATGTAAACAGAGGAAAAAGTAATGGAGTTAGAGAGAATTTGCTTGTAATAAGTGGTGGAGGTCTGGTTGGAAAGATTGGCCGTGTTTACGATAACTACTCAGAAATTATTTTTCCACACAATCCAAGATCTAACCTTTTAGTTTTTGTTGGAGAGAAGGGAACTTCGGGAATTCTAAAAGGCGATGGAGTTACTTCCTATATTAAATATATTCCGGATGAATCGAAAGTGAAAATTGGAGCTACTGTCTATTTGGCTGGTAATACTAATGCTGACTACATCAATTTTAAACTAGGAGAAGTTTCTGAAATTAAAATACATTCGGGCTTCTTGCAGGTAAAAGTTAAAAATTCATTGGACCCCAAGACAGTTAAATTTGTCTCAATTATAAAAAATGAAAAAAATTAATTATTTTCACAAAATATTGATTTTTTTCTTTATATTCTTACCTATCTATCCACATTCGAATTCTATAGATTTTCGAGGGGCTATTGACCCCTCTTTGATTTTAATTGTTTTGTTTCTTATAATTGGTATAAATTTTAGCAGAGTTTTGGTAGCTTTGTTGACCGGAATCTTTTATCTAACGCTCTCCGACGAAATTGGTTATATTGACTTTTTTTCAAAGATTCTAGTTTTTATTTTATCGGCTTATTTTATAAATAAGTATTATTGGGAGGCGGCGTTAAAAGATATTGTTTTAGTCTTATCTATATTATTCGTTTATTTTGTAATCAATCTATTTCTTTATAAAGTAATTTTGCATGTGGGATTATTTGACTACCTAGGTTTGACCAGCTTACCTTTCATTTATAATGCTATTATTTCAATTATTTTACTATTTATGATTAAATATACTTCATGGCCAAGTTATCCAGAGCAACCTTCTCAATCATAGCGGTATCCGCTATTGTCATATTTATATTTTTGAGATTATTTTACCTACAAGTTTGGGTTGGGGAAAAATATTTATCGATATCTGAACATAATTTCCTTAAAGAGGTACTGGTGCCTGCCCCTAGAGGCGAGATTAAAGATAGATTTGGTAGACAAATCGCCTTTAGTAAACCAGTGGTTAATCTTTATTTGAAACCGAATACAAGCGAAAAGCTAGAAGATATAAAAAAAATTCTACGCGCTGTTCTTAATTTAAATTACAAAACCTTAAATAAAATCAATGTAAAAGATTCTGATTATCTATCAAAACGAATATTAATTAAAAGTAACTTAGATATTAATCAAATCTATCAGATAGAAAACGCATTAGAGAGATTCGGCTCATTAGAGTTGGTTGTTGACTATTTAAGGGTATATCCCTATGGACAAGTCGGAGCTCATAAAATAGGTTATCTAACAACTAATGACGAGAGAGACTTACTGTATGGTTCTTTCTTAGCGACTCGCTCGGGCGTGTCCGGATTAGAGAAAAAATTTAACAATAGTCTTCAGGGTAATCTAGGAAGCAGATATCTCTTAGTCGATAGCAAAGGAAAAGAAGTAAAAGATTTAGATGCTGGGTTTGAGAAAAAAACTACAATAACAAAAAAGGGCCAAACTCTTAATCTTACAATTGACATTGAATTAGAAAAATTGATTTTTGATTCGTTTGGCGAACTAAATGGTGCGGCCATGGTTCATGATATTAATACGGGCGAAATTTTAGCTCTAATTAGCAAACCGTCTTTTGATCCTAACCTGTTTTCTAAACCAATTTCTACAAAAAATTGGAACCAATTACGCAAAGACAAATCAAGACCATTTCTCGATAGAGCGTTTCTCGCCTCTTCTCCTCCTGGGTCAATAATAAAGATTGTTACGGCTATAGCGGCACTTGAAGAAAATGTAATAGATCCAGATACCAAACTTTATTGCCCAGGATATATTCGTATAGGTGGAAGAAAATTTAGAGATTGGCTACGAGGTGGGCACGGAACAATTAATGCGAAACAGGCCCTTATTGTTTCTAGCGATGTCTTTTTTTATCAAGTGGGCTTAAAATTAGGAATTAAAAAATATGCTAAGTGGCTGGACAAATTTCAATTTGGACAGACTAACAATCTTCCTTTTTCCCAAAATCCTGGTGTGATACCTAGCGAAAAATTTATAAAAAAATATTTAAATGGCAAATGGTATCCAGGAGATATGGCCAACGTAGCAATTGGCCAAGGTTATTTAACTATCAATGTTGCTCAGGCGTCAATAATGACATCGATAGTTGCATCAGGTGGAAAAATACCAGAATTATCTGTGGTGAAATCGAATAAAAAACCCGTTCATGAAAATTTAAAAATTACCGAATCTACTTTACGAGTTGTGCAAGAGGGACTACTTGGTGTTATAAATAATAAGAAAGGAACGGGATTTTTTGCAAGAGACGATGGTAAGCTGGCTGGCAAAACTGGAACTGCGCAAGTAATTTCGAAAGATGCTCGTAGCTATGGATATGGAAAGTATAGAAATCACGGATGGTTTACCGCTTATTATCCTTATGATAATCCACAAATTGTTATTTCTGTCTTTGCAGAACACGGATCCTCAGGTGGGGCAGCTGGTGGTCCAATAATAAAAAAAATTGTCAAGTATTACAAAAAAAATTATCTTAAGGGAGATATTTAAAGATGTCTTTGTTGCAACTTGCGAGAAAACCTGAGTATAAGATTCTTCTTGCTGGTCTCTCCATTATGCTGTTGAGTTTTGTTAATCTTCTGTTTCTTGAAGAGGTAGATTTTTTGAACTCCTATGCATTTAAGCAGACGCTTTGGATTTTCGTTGCCCTTGTAGGAAGTTTGATGATTCGAACGCTACGCTTACGCATGTTAAAGGACATATCTATACCTATATATATCATATCTTTGATATTGCTTATATTAGTACTAATAATTGGAGAGAGGATTTCTGGATCCAAGAGTTGGATTAAAATCGGTAATTTATTATCATTTCAACCTTCAGAATTTGCAAAGATTGCTTTAGTGTTCATAATCGCAAAATTTTATTCCGAACTGGGATCATATTCGAAATCGTATATTGTTAAATATATCTTGGGGCTTGGATTTTTCATACTTCCATTTTTATTAATAGTAATACAACCAGATCTTGGGTCTGGATTTATGTTGTTTGTGATAGCTATTTCAGTAATATTTAGTTTCTCATACAACCAGAAAATCTTACTAGCTGTTGTCTTATTTTTTGGACTTTCTGCAGTTCCTATATGGAACTATGTGTTGGAAAATTATCAAAAAGAAAGAATAATCAACTTTGTTAATCCGGAAAGAGATCCATCCGGATATGGATACAATGCCATTCAATCTAAAATTGCGATTGGATCCGGCAAGATACTAGGTAAAGGGCTGGGGAAAAGTTCGCAAGGAAAATTTAAATTCCTTCCTGAGAAACATACCGACTTCGCCTTTTCGGTATGGGCGGAACAAACAGGCCTTATAGGTTCCGCTATACTTCTTGGTTTGTTCGCGTTTCTCGTAATTTATCCTCTTTCTTTTTTAAGTAAGATTAAGGACCAATTTTTGCAAGTTTTACTTTTTGGTATGTGCTCATATTTCTTTTTCCATTTTGCGATAAACATTTGTATGACAATAGGCCTATTCCCTATAGTGGGTATCCCCATGGTCATGTTCAGCTATGGGGGATCATCTCTTTTATGTGCCACTATTGCTTTAGCTGTGATTTCACTAATTCTCGGGGATCATCAAAACTATGAGACGCTAGGTGTTTGAATGTATACAACTTTAAAAGATAAAATCCGTATGGGAATATACTCTAAGAATTTTATAAAAGATTTAATTTTTCTTAATTCAGTGGATTCCACCAATAGCTATGGACTGTCACTTGAAGCCAAAGAAGAGGGCATCGTCATTCTCACAAAAGAACAACTTGATGGACGAGGACGAAACAAGCGCCCGTGGCATTCGGTAAAAGATAAAAGTATAATGATGTCTATAATAATTAATTATCCCGAAAAGAGCGATTCAACAAGTTTCATTCCTCTCTTGTCGGCCAATGCTATTATAGAGACGCTAGATTCTTTTGGTTTAAGTTCGAAAATAAAATGGCCAAATGATGTTTTGGTAAACTCAAAGAAAATTTCAGGCATTCTTTGCGAATCTAGCTTTGTTAAAGACCGTTCTAATTTTATCGTTGTAGGAATTGGTATCAATGTAAATCTTAGTAGTGAAGATTTTGTGCAAGAGAATATTGATTACGTTATAAAGCCCACGAGTTTAAAAATCGAAACTGGAAGCCATTTTAATCTCGAGGATGTACTTTTTGATTTATTAAACAATTTCTCTAAATGGATTTTAGAATACAAAAAAAATAATTATCATGCTATTTTAGAATTTTGGAAAAATAATTGGTCTGACATTGGTAAAACAATAAACGTCGTTAGTCAAAACAAGCTTATAACTGGTATTGCTCAAGATATTAGTTCACGTGGTGAATTGGTTTTGCAAACCGATAATGGTTTAGAGCTAATTAATAGCGGAGAAATAAAAACTTAAATCATTTTGGTTATCTCGTCTTTTAATTTTGTCATCAGCGCTGTCCATTGCTCTCCAGACTTAAAATCATTTATTGGGAGGACTTTGTTGATTTCAATTCCATTGGATACTATGCTAATATCATAATCCTGTTTTCTTTTTAGAATTTCACCAAATTTAATCAATGCATCAATACTTTCTTCATCTTTCCCTTTGAATGTTGATCGTAAATTTACATTTTGCTCCATCCCTTCATAAAGCAAATTCCACATAGTCCCAGGTGCTGTCAGACCAAACTTTAAATCAATTCTTTCATTTTTTTTGTCCATCATCATTTATTTGCGTCATATCCAATCCAGAAC
>CAJXCX010000005.1:0-18779 GCA_913051685.1 uncultured Spirochaetales bacterium | reverse complement strand
TTTCAAGATGGAGATAGAATGAAATTGAAAGGAATGAAGTCTTCGAAAAAATTACAAGATATCTTTATAGACAATAAAATTCCGAGATTTATTAGAGCAAGGCTACCTATCTTTGAATCTGAAGGGGGCATTTTCCATATACACGGAATCAATGTCAATTCTCCACTCAGATTGAAAAAACACCAAGAAAACTCAATTGGAATCTCGGTAAAAAGTGAGAATTTGGACAAATTAATTAGAAATATTAATTGTTAACTCCCTTCTACTATCTTGGAATCAAATTTTCTAACCCATTTATTTAAATCTTCCATTAAAGGGTTGCTTAGATGCACGGCCAGTATGTTTTTCGCATTCTTTAAATAATCAATATAAGATTCTTTGCCATCCCTATATTTTAACCTGCAGAATATCCCAAGAATTTTAAGATTTCTTTGTACAGAAAAAAAACATGCTTCCTTATTAACTTGCTCTTCGTCCAATTTTCCATGTGAGACAAAAAAATCAAAAAGGTCATCCCTGAGGTTTTTATTTTTGTACGGCACTCGATTAACTGGCCATCTAACATCCTCGATTAAAGAAACCAAATCATAGGTTGCCGAACCTATTAAAGCATCTTGGAAATCGATTAATCCTATATTCTTAAAGCCTCCCCCTCTCCCCTTTAGAAAAAATAGATTGTCTACATGATAGTCTCGTAAAACAAGGGTATCAAAACCAGGGGAAATAATTTTAAATAAATTTGAGATTATCGATTCAAATTCATCAATATCTTTAGCTTGGACCTGAATTTGCCTATGTTTAATTAAATACCAATCTATAAAAAGCCTTGCCTCTTTAAGCAACTCCTCGATGGAGTATCGAGGAAGATTTTTACCTAGTTCAATATTGTTAGACCATTTTGACTTAATATGTAATATTACAGAAATTGCCTTTTTGTATAATCGATCTCCCATTCTGTAGGGTCGGCCCATGGAACGTTGCAACATTAGATATTTAAATGTAGTGTGGCCAAAATCTTCTAACAATAAAAAACCATGATTATGATCAGCGGCATAAATCTTTGGAGCGCTTAAACCAAGCTCCAACAAGATGCTATCGATATTGATAAATGATTCAATAGACTCACCTAATTCTGATGGCGCATCCATTACAATTAAACCTTTTTCTTTGATACGAAAATATTTCCTAAATGATGCATCGTTCTCAACTGGAACCAGCAGGCGGTCACCAAGATTATTCTTTGATAAAAATTCCTGTATAAGTTCATCCCTATTCATACTATAATATCTATATCATCAATTTGGGAGGTTGTAATGAGTGAAGGCATATACAAAGACAATATATCTGAATACATGATTAAGCTTAAAAATCTTGTACCAGAATTGAACGATGCATGGATGGGGTACCATAATGAAGTTTTCAAGGATGGCGCAATTAGCAACAAAGATAAACAGCTTATAGCAATGGCTTGCGCCCATATTACTGGATGCCCATATTGCATAAGAGCAAGAACTAAGTCATCTAAGGCTCAAGGTGCAACAGATGAGCAGATTGCCGAAGCTGTTTTTATTGCAATGAGATTGGCTATGGGACAACCTTATGCGTTTGGCAGCATTGCTTTTGAAAACTACGATTTAATGAAAGCAAAAAAAGATGTTACTGAAGGCTATTTTATTAGCAAGAACATAGCCCCTCAGATTCAAGAATTTCATCAATTAAGTGGAGAAACACATGAAAAATTTTCTGCGTTTCATGAAATGGTTTACGAAGATGGACACTTGTCAAAGAAACTCAAAAAAGGCCTAATGGGATTAGCCTGTGCACTTTTAGCAAAATGCCCTTGGTGCATTAGAAGCTGTGTTAGAGATGGGTTAAAAGAAGGTGTAACTAAAGAAGAAATAACCGAGGCGATTAACGTTGCTATGGTGATGAGCGCCGGAGCCTGTTGGGCACACGCGGGGATTTCGATGGAAGCAGCGGACAAATTTGTCACAAAAGATAAAAAATAATTTTGTGCGAAAACTAGAAGTATGAAAATCAGACTAAACAGATACTTGTCTGTTTGTGGCCTGGCCTCGCGAAGAAAATCAGAGAATCTTATAGTATCAAGCCAGATTACAATCAACGGGAAAGTATCAACCGAACTTCAAACAATAATAGATACAGAATTAGATGTGGTTCTATTTAATGGGGTAAGGATTGCCCCACAAAAATATGAATATTACAAGATGAACAAGCCCCGGTTCTGTCTCACCTCTATGTCAAAACAAGAAACAAGAAAGACAGTTGCTGCCTTACTACCCCAACTGCCCGTAAAACTTTTTCCTATTGGAAGGCTAGACTATGATACAGAGGGATTGTTGCTTTTTACAAACGACGGAACAATGGCTCACAAAATAGCCCACCCTAGTTTTCTTGTTAGGAAGGTTTATTTGACATATGTAGAAGGAGCGACAAGCTACGCGTTAATTTCAAAAATGAAAAAAGGTGCCAAACTTAGAGATGGCTTTTTATTACCCGAAAACATTGATGTATTAAGCTCATCCAAAGATGATAGCTTGGTTAAAATTGAGATTCATGAAGGCAGAAACCACATTGTAAAAAATTTTTTCAAGTTTTTTAAAAAACGAGTAATCAAACTCAAAAGAATTGCTGTGGGCCCAATCCATTTAGGCGAATTAAACCCAGGACAAATTACAAAATTAGATTATAATGAAGTAGAGGCACTCCATAAATTGATGACTCTTTAGGTGAGAGATTGTGTTTATAACTTTTGAAGGCATTGAAGGATCAGGGAAGTCGACTCAAATCGAGCTTCTTTCCAGGGCCCTAGAAAGAGCTCATTTCGATGTAGAGATTACCAGAGAGCCAGGTTGGGGCGCCATAGGTAAGCTAATAAGAAGGATAATTCTTGAAAATCCAGATTTAGATTTGGAGAGATTTGCCGAATTATCTCTATTTTGTGCTGATCGTGCTCAGCATGTTAAAGACTTTCTTAGGCCAATGCTCAATCAAGGCAAAATAGTTCTTTGTGATAGATTTTATGATTCTACTGTTGCATATCAAGGTTATGGACGGGAGCTTAGTCCAGAATTTGTGAAACAGGCGGCAGTCAACTCCGCCTTAGGTCTTTATCCAAATATAACTTTTTTATTGGATATTTCAGTTAATACGGCGTTAAGCAGAATTGTTGAACGGCCTGGACGAAACAAAATAGACGACGAATCGTTCGATTTTCATTCTAGAGTAAGAAAGGCCTATCTGGAGATTGCAAAACAATCATCCAACAGGGTCTATGTGGTATATGGTGAAGATGGTCCGGATATTGTCCACAATAAAATTAAAACAATTCTTTCAGATAACTATAGTATATTCTCACGGCTTTTAAAAAGATGATTAATAAACAAATTATTGAGTTCCATTTAGAGTCTAAGAAACCCTTTTTCGAATTTTTAACACTTAAAGATGTATCTGGTTCATATTTATTTACTGGACCGAAAGGAATTGGCAAAAAAGATTTTGCTTTTTTTGTAAGTACTCAAATACTATCAAATCCGCACAAAATAGAAAAAAATATCCATCCAGATTTTTTTTGTTTGTCTAACGAAAACGACAAAATATTGGTCGAAGATATCGACAGAATAGAGAATTGGGCTCTGCACCCCCCTTTTGAGTCTACGAAAAAGATAATTATTGTTCCAAAAGCCGAGACGATAAACGTGGTGGCACAAAATAAGCTACTTAAAATATTAGAAGAGCCACCAGAGTATCTATTCTTTTTCTTGCTCTCCCCAACACCAGACCTACTTCTTCCTACGATTCGATCTCGATGTATAAATGTGAATTTTCAATTACTCCCTGTAGAGTTCCTATTGAAATCCCTTGAAGATAAGTTTCTTGAAACGGAACTACTGGATTTATCTATCTTCTTACTAAACGGCTCAATAAACAATATTGAATTTTACTCCCAAGATAATTTACAAGAAATGGTTGAATTCGTCTCCATGATTCTTAAAAGGGATCCAATGGATATAGATTTAGTCTCGAATAAGATAGACGAAATAATAAAAAAAGATTTTAATCAGTTATTTTTTGTCGATCTCGTGATAGGGGTTCTGAGCTATGCTCTAAAGTTAAAGCACCTGAATAATTTTCAACAGACCTCCGTTTTTAATACAAATTTACTTAGGAACATCCCAAGTATTTCTATAATTGAACTTATCTCAAAAATGACAAGCTTTAATTCTGATTTGAGATGGTCCAATTTTAATTTTAGGATGGGTATAGAGGAAATTCTTTTTGATTTTATTTTGGATACGAATCTTTCAGAATTAAAAGCGGTTTAGTTTAATGAATGAAAGCATATATATAACTACCCCAATTTACTATGTTAACGACAAGCCCCATGTCGGGCATGCGTATACTAGCATTGCATGTGACTCGCTTGCGAGATTTTATAAAATTCTGGGGCGAGACGTTTTTTTTCTAACGGGAACGGATGAACACGGTCTCAAAATTCAGCAATCGGCTAAAGAAAAAGATATTGATACACAATTTTTCGTAGATAAAATGAGTAAAAATTTTCAAGAACTTACAAACATTCTAATGTTAACTAATAACGATTTTATACGAACTACATCCGAACAGCACAAGAACGGAGCAAGGCATTTTTGGACTTCCTTAAGTGAAAAAGATGAAATTTATCTTGATAAGTATTCAGGATGGTATTCGATTAGGGATGAAGCTTATTACCAAGAAAATGAATTAATAGAAGGAAGGGCGCCAACTGGATCATCTGTTGATTGGGTGGAAGAAGCAAGCTATTTTTTCAGATTGTCAAAGTGGCAACAACCTTTACTCGATTTTTATTCTCAAAATCCGAACTTTGTACATCCTCAGTCCAGGTTCAACGAAGTTATAAAGTTTGTTGAAAATGGGTTGCGAGATTTGTCTGTATCACGAACAAGTTTTGATTGGGGGGTGAGCGTACCACAACATGAGGGACACGTAATGTATGTATGGCTAGATGCTCTAGTTAATTATATTACCGCATTAGGATATCCTGATAGTTCATCGGATAGATTGAATAGGTACTGGCCGGCGACTTATCATGTTGTAGGAAAAGACATTCTTAGGTTCCATGCTGTATACTGGCCCGCTTTTTTGATGGCAGTGGGAATGCAACCCCCCAAGCAAATAGTTGCACACGGGTGGTGGACCGTTGAGAAAGAAAAGATGTCCAAGTCAGTTGGGAATGTGGTTGACCCGATAGATATTATTAGCGAGTTTGGTCTAGACTCGTTTAGATATTTTTTATTACGTGAAGTACACTTTGGAAACGATGGAGATTTCTCTAGGGATGCAGTTATTTCACGAATCAATTCCGAGCTTGCAAATAATATTGGAAACCTAATAAATAGAGTCTATGCGATGACCATCAAAAATTTTGATAGCAAAATACCTCCATATGGTCCATTGCTCGAAAGCGAACAAGCTATACAAGAAAAAATCTTTCATATCATTGAGGAATATAAGAATCATTTTGTTAATGTCGAATTTAGCAAAGCACTCGGATCGGTGGTTGAACTTGTCTCGATTAGTAATAAATACATTGATACTTTAAAGCCCTGGTCTCTTGCGAAAGAAAATCAGACGGAACGATTATCTACAATCTTGCGACTAATGCTGGAGACCATTCGGATTGTTGTTACCATGACTTATCCTGTTATGCCTCTGATATCTATAAAAGTTCTAAAATCCTTATCTTGTTTTATTGATGAGAAAAGTCTTGATTATGAATCATTAAGGAATATAAAATTTTTATCTGACGGTTCTACTTTAAACAAACTCGACTTGTTGTTCCCCAAAATTGACAAAAACTTAGGTTAACTTATATTTTTTTTATTCTATGAGTAATGTTGTACAGATTTTTGATACCACTCTACGGGATGGAGAACAGGCCCCTGGATGTAGCATGAATGTTGAAGAAAAACTAAAAGTCGCCCTTCAACTTGAGAAACTTGGGGTGAATATTATTGAAGCCGGGTTTCCTATTGCATCCGAAGGAGATTTCAATTCAGTTAGATTGATAGCTCAAGAAGTAAAAAACTGTGAGATTGCAGGTTTGAGTCGGGCCAATTTTCAAGATATCGATAGAGCTTGGGAAGCAATAAAAGAAGGAGAGAGTCCCAGAATTCACACTTTTATTGCAACATCGGATATCCATTTGAAATATAAGTTAAAAAAAACTAAAGACGAAGTCTTGGAAATTATAGGTCAGGCAGTTCGACATTCAGCGAAATATACAAGTAATGTTGAATTTTCTTGTGAAGATGCAACTAGAACTGACATTGATTTTTTATGTAAGGCAATCAATATAGCTATTCAATCCGGGGCAACGACCATCAACATTCCCGATACAGTTGGATATACTGTTCCGTCGGAATTTGCAAAGATAATTAGAAGCCTTAAAGAGAGAGTCGACCCGATAAATAATGTTGTTATCAGCATACATTGCCACGATGATCTTGGACTAGCTGTGGCGAACTCTCTTGCCGCAATCAACGAAGGTGCGAGACAAGTCGAATGCACAATTAATGGCCTGGGGGAAAGAGCAGGCAATGCTTCTTTGGAAGAAATTGTTATGGCTTTGAAAGTTAGAAATGATCGTAATCCTTTTGAAACATCAATTGAAACAACCCAGATTTACCCAACTAGTAAGCTTGTAAGTAATGTTACTGGGGTACTTGTACAGCCTAATAAAGCCATAGTTGGTGCAAATGCTTTCGCCCACGAAGCTGGTATTCACCAAGATGGCGTATTAAAAGAGAGTGTGACATACGAAATTATGAACCCGTCTGATGTTGGCATACCCTCTAATCATATTGTTCTTGGCAAGCATTCTGGTAGGCATGCATTTAAAGACAGATTAACGGAATTTGGATACAAACTATCCGATGAGGACTTTGAAGTCGCCTTTCTTAAATTTAAAGAACTTTGTGATAAAAAAAAGTATGTTTTTGATGAAGATATCGAGGCTTTAATTAATGAGGAATTTGTGAGGTCGGGAGATTTTTACAAGCTAGGCTCTTTGGAATGTTCGTCTGGAACTGACCATAAACCGCAAGCTGTGGTGAACATAATAATTGATGGGTCGGAGAATAAGGTCGAAGAATCTGGCGATGGACCTATTGATTCTGTATTTAAAGCGATTTCTAAAGCAGTAGGTATTTATCCTACCCTTGACTCATATTCGGTATCTTCAATAACTGGCGGTATGGACGCACAAGGTGAAGTTAGTGTAACAATCAAGGACGAAGGTTTTTCGGCAAGAGGAAAAGGATCTAGCACCGATGTTATTATTGCAAGCGCAAAAGCCTTTATTAATGCCCTTAATAATCTCAGATGGAGAAAGAACCATCCTAAGATAACAACTTCTAAGGGTGTTTAACAAAAAATTGTTAAAAAGTTGTTGAAATTAAAAACTTTTATATGCTACAATCTAAGAGCGTATGACGGATGGAAACATCCCGTGAACACTCTGAGAGGTATTTAGCGATACCTCTCTTTTTTTATATGTGGATAAGTTTTCCACATTTCTCGCATTTTATTGGTTTATTGTTATATTCTACCCATTGATTCTCCGATGAAATGATATTTTCTTTATAGAACCTATATTTTTCTTCTTTTACTTTCTTGGAATACTCCAACTGCCACTCCTTCTTGGCAATTCTCTGATTAAAATAGACTTCTCTTCTGATACTTACGTAAATTTTCCTTTTTTTATCACATGCGCAATTTTGAATAACAATAGGGGACATTACTATGATATTAATTAAAAATCATGAACGGTCAATGGAGAATATTGAGTTTCAATTTATTAATAATTAATTTAGAATTAAAAAATGCAAGGCAGCGAGATTTTCTTTAAAACCCTAAGGAAAGAGGGAGTGGAGTATCTTTTCACCCCACTAAGTCGTTTCGGACGGACTGCTGATGAGATTTACAAAAAAAAATTTTCTAAATCTAAATTCTTAAAGAAGATTATTTCTGGAAACGAACAAGGAGCAACTCATATTGCAGATGGTTATGCGAGAGCGACTGGGAAAGTTGGAGTTGTTATCTGTGACTCGGACACTAGTGCGACGAGTACCATTACCGGTTTGCAAACTGCCAATATGGATTCTTCTCCATTAGTTGTTTTTATTTGCCACTTTAATGAGAATACTCATTTAACAAATGTTTTTGATCATATTGACCATATCGGACTCTCTAGGCCTTGCACTAAGCACAACTTTCTAGTTGAACACATTTCTAATCTTTCTAGAACTATTAGGGAGGCTTTGCACTTAGCGACTTCGGGGAGGCCGGGAACTATACTCGTCGATATTGCAAAAGATGTGTTAGATGCGGAATATAAATTTGATTTTCCAGAAATAAAAAAAGTTAGTGGGTACAAAATTCCAACAAAAGCACCACTTAAAGATATTAAAAAGGCTGTTAAATTAATTATGAATTCAAAAAGACCTATTGTCTTTGGCGGCGGCGGAATTGTAATTTCGGGAGCCACGAAAACCTTACAGAAATTTGCAACAAGACTAAAAATACCCGTCACTCTTACTCTAATGGGCCTTGGAGGTTATCCCCCTGATGACCCAATGAGGGTTAGCTGGATTGGAATGCATGGCTCTTATTTCGCCAACATGGCTGTCCACCATAGCGATTTAGTTATAGCCATTGGTGCTAGATTTGATGATAGATCGACTGGTGGGGTGTTTGATAAATTTGCTCCCGACGCAAACGTTATTCATATAGATATTGACCCCTCAACACTTAATAAGAACATAAAAGTACATTATCCCATCGTGGGAGATGCTAAAACGGTAATTGAACAAATTGATTCTTTAATTCCATCGGATTTTAAACCTGATAAAATTGAAAGAGAGAATTGGCTTGACCAAATTAACCAATGGGAAAATGAACACCCAACAGTTGCTGTCCAAAAAGGTAAGAAAATAAAGACTAGCTATGCCGTTGATACAATATCAAAAATAACTGGCGGAAGAGATGTTATTGTAACTGATGTCGGCCAACATCAAATGTGGGTAGCACAATACTATCGATTTAAAAGTCCGAGGAACCAGATAACCTCTGGAGGTCTTGGCACCATGGGCTTCGGGTTTCCCGCTGCTATAGGCGCTAAGCTCGGTAGACCAAACGAAAGAGTTCTGGCTATATGTGGAGATGGAAGTTTTCAAATGAATATGCAGGAATTTTCTACTGCAGTAGCAAACGACTTAGATTTAAAAATAATTTTAATAAAAAACGGACACCATGGGATGGTTAGGCAGTGGCAAACTCTCTTTTTTGAGGGTAATCACTCATGTTGCAAGTTTGAATTAAATCCTGATTATGTAAAACTTGCCCAATCGTATGGGGCAAAAGCCTTTAGAATTGATTCCCCGGTGGATTTAGAAGCATCTTTCAAAGAAGGTCTATCAACTAAGGGTGTTGTGCTTATGGAGGTTGTAGTTGATCCCACTGAGATGGTTTACCCAATGCTGACTCCGGGAGGGACAATGGACGATATGATGTTTAGCCCTGAAGACCAAGTACCTGGCGGGCTGGTCCCGGATATGGCCTAGTAAAAAACTTTTTTTCTGGTACATTGATTTATGCCTAAAAAAGCGGCATTGTTCCTCTATCATAATCTCGAGAATATCAACGAAGATAAATCGTACTGGGAAAGATATATTAAATTTCATGAACTCTATTGGGACGGGCCTGCATCGTCACAAGGTGTTTTTTATGGCAGAGAATATGAAGAATATAGAGAATCTTTATCAAAATATCTTGAAATAGAAATCAATCAAATTAAAGATTGTCTTTTCACAAAACATGACAACGGTAAATATTATGTTTCTCTGCTAGGGAGTGACTCTGATAAAAATATTTTAGAACACGATAACTTTATCCCTCCCGAGTGGTTCCTTCTTTTTGCTAGTTCCGAAAAAAGACTGTTTTATTCACATGCGGGTGATGGGGCAATCCACCCAGATGGTATTTTTTACAGCACCGATTCTGCTAGTTCTAAAATTAGGCTAGAAGAAGTTAGAATACTACTAGAGGATCTTAACAATGAAGATATTCCCAAAGACCTTGGAGTAACCCTTAAGGAATTAGCTTTTAACGTCTCGGAAATTTCATTTTGGGTTTCTTCTCTTCCGGACGACAGCATGCTAGTTCTCAATTACGCAGAATTAAATAAGATGATTCACCAACTTACTTTAAAAAATGAAGACTCTGTTCAAGAGCTGTGGCTATTTATTAAGCTTGTTAAAGAAGGAGATTATGGTGCAGCACGCTCGTGCCTCAAGGTGTATCAACACAAATGGGACGAGATTTCTGAGAAATGTATGGACGGTACTTATAACCCACACGAAATTAAGGAAAGCGATGTCCAGTAACATGTTGATTTTTAGACATTTAGTGGTAACTTTAAGCCTTTATGAAAAGAACCTATCAGCCTAGTGAAAAAAAGAGAGTTGGGACCCATGGCTTTAGATCAAGACGAGGAACCAAAGCCGGGAAGAGGGTTTTAGCGCTACGAAGAGCAAAAGGCAGGGCAACCCTAACGGTTTCACGCTACTCTAAATGAATTCATCCAGATATTTCCCCAAGAAACATAGAATCAACTTTAGAAAAAACCTAAGAATTGGGAGAAGGATTAAGGTCAAGGGTGTAGAGGTTGTCGTTGTTGAAAATAAAAATATTTCAAGCTCGAAACCAGGTGTTATAATATCTAAAAAAATTAGCAACCTAGCTGTAGTAAGGAACAAGTATAGACGGAGACTTAAAGAGGTTTTTAGATTAGACTTTAGAGGCTTAAAAAATAAGGAAATTATCTTTTTAGCGAACGAGAAGATTTTAGATTTAGACTTCAACAGGATACGCAAAGAGCTTTTAATAGCAAGAAAGCAAATTACCAGATGAAAAAACTAACCCAGTTAATTTTGATAGTACTCATAAAGATTTATAGAATATCTCTCTCGAGAATACTCCCCCAGTCTTGCAGGTATCATCCAAGCTGTTCGCAATACGCCTTAGAGGCAATCACCCTTCATGGTCCGCTCAAAGGTCTTAAATTTGCTTTAATTCGGCTTCTAAAATGTAATCCTTTTTTTGAAGGAGGAAAAGACGAAGTTCCTGCCAGGGGAAGAAGTTGAGTAGAAATTACGTTATTTTCCTAGTGCTGTCATTTGTTGTTATTGTCGCCAGCAACTTTCTTATTAGTGGTGACAAAGACAATCAAAACGCTCCCCAAGAAGAAGTTAATAAAGAATTTTCTGTGAATGAAGATTCTTATATAGTTCCTGATGATGATATAGCAAATGAGAAAAGAATAAGCGGAGAAACCTACGTTCGGTTTTCTACTCCATTACTAGAAGGCAAGATCTCTACAACCGGTGGTAAGATTTTAGATGTTAATTTGCAAACCTATTTTGAAGATGCGGAATCCGCATCTCCTATTAAACTCCTTCACGGCGAGGAATTTATGTCTAATACCATAATCAAAGCAAAGGATATCGAAATTCCTGAAGAGGTAAGGTTTTCTTCCAACAAAAGGAACATGGTGATATCTAAAAATAGCGATCAAATTTTACTGGTTTCTAAAATTGGAGGTCTCAAATTAGAAAAAAATTATTTATTCGAAGCCGAATCTCACGCAATTGAGCAAACAATTATCGTGACGAACAATTCCAATAAAAACTTAATTTTTAGAGTTTTTGAAGAGTCAGTAGGTGAACTTAATGCCAAAGAAAGATTGGTATTCGATTATTATGCTGGAGATGATATGGAAGTTGTGGATTCAAATCCATCGGAGGCAGAAAGAGTAATTGACGATATTGGTTGGTATGGATTTGCTAAAAAATACTTCTTGTCCCTTTCTCTACTTGGTTTGGAAGGACAAAAAACACTTAAGTACAATAAGAGCTCAAAGAACTATATGAGATCACTTTTAAGCTATCGAACAATCAGCCTTGCACCAGGATCGCAATACTCAATCTCGTCAACAATTTTCCTAGGACCAAAAGATCCAAAGCTGCTATCCGAATTTGGAAGAGATTTTAAAAAGGCTCAAGATTTAGGGTGGTTTGAATGGCTGGCTGTACCCCTTGAAAAACTTTTAAAAATCTTCAACAAATTTATAAATAATTATG
Organism: uncultured Spirochaetales bacterium; assembly: GCA_913051685.1. Lineage (GTDB taxonomy): Bacteria > Desulfobacterota_D > UBA1144 > UBA1144 > UBA1144 > UBA1144. The sequence goes on along the minus strand of CAJXCX010000005.1, from coordinate 6,558 downwards.
GAATATCAATTGTTGTCGTTACGATTCTTATAAGAGTGCTATTCTTGCCGCTTACGGTTAAGAGCATGATGTCCATGAAAAAAATGCAGGCCAAGATGGCAATTATCAAGCCGCAGATAGATGCAATTAAAGAAAAATACAAAGACGACAAGACAGCTCAAAACACTGAGACGATGAAAGTCTATTCGAAGGAAGGCATGAATCCACTTTCAAGCCTTAGCGGATGCTTGCCTATGCTGGTTCAACTTCCTGTTTTTGTAGCACTTTATAATGTACTGCTCTATTCTTTAGACCTAAGGCATTCGAACTTTCTTTGGATAGCGGATTTATCGTCTCCCGAAAATCTATTTGATATCCCGGGAACCGGTATTCCGTTTAGGGTCCTACCGCTTGTAATGGGCGTCTCATGGTTTTTGACGCAAAAACTTACCCCCCCTAACCCGGGTGCCGATGAGTTCCAAACCAAGATTTTCCAATACATGCCAATCATGTTCACTGTAATGTTTTGGGGACTACCATCGGGATTAATCCTTTACTGGACCGTGAGCAATATAATTTCTATTTTTCAGCAGCTATATATAAATAATAAATTCAATAAAATGCAAGGAGCATAAATTATGTCTATAGAAAGAAAATTTGAAGGAAAAACTGTAACCGATGCAGCCATTGAAGCATGTAAGACACTTGGAATTACCAGAGAAGAATTAGAGTTTGATGTTATGGAAGAAGGATCATCCGGAATATTTGGAATTGGCGGAAGAAAAGCTCTTATTAAAGTTAAAAACGAACAATTGATTACTAACGATGTCCAAACAAGCGAGCCATTGGAGGATGCCCCCCTAGATAGCGAAAGAGCCCCTATTGATACGGAGAAAACCAGAGATATCTTCGAACAAATTGTTAACCATTTTGTTGAGGAATATAAAATTGATTCGGAACTTAAAGATAGAAATATTTTGTTGAAAATGGATAGCGAATCTAATTTAGGTTTTCTTATTGGTAAAAACGGAGAGATGATTAAAAATTTAGAGTTCTTGCTTTCCAGAATTGCAAGTAAACAAAATTCACAGAGCGTACTGGTTTCGGTTGATATTAATTCTTATAAAGAGAAAAAAGATAATCAATTACGAGATAAAGTTAGATCCTTAGTGGATAAAGTTATCTCTATTAATCGACCGCTAAGCTTAAATCCAATGAATTCGTACGAAAGAAGGATTTGTTATTTGATTATCGAGGAAAATAGCGAAGTGATTTATAAAACTAGAGACTCTGGTCATTTGAAAAAAATAACAATTTTCCCTAAAAAGATGGATACAACTCTATCTTAAATCTTTAAAGAATTCTTTTAGTAAATTAGTACACTCAGCATCTTTTATTAGCTGGGATTTGATTAGCTTCCTCTCATTTTTTTTCTTAGTGTTCGTTGAACCATAATAAACCTCTTCTATTCTTGCTTCGATAATTGCACCCATACACATTTCACAAGGCTGAATAGTGGTAAAGATAGTATGTCCATCGAGCCTCCAATCCCCTAGTTTTTTTGCCGCAGATTTTATTGCAATTATTTCAGCATGGGCTGTGGGATCAGACAGTTTTTCTGTTTTATTATATCCTACTCCTACAATTTCTTTATCCTTATTAACTATTACTGAGCCTATTGGTACTTCGCCTATATGCAATGCTTTCTTAGCTTGAATTAGGGCAAGGTGAATAAAATTTTCTATTTCGATTTTGGTCACGACTATTTCTTAAGAATATTTTTTATCAAACCCTTTCCTTCTTTAGTAAGAATGGATTCTGGGTGAAATTGCACTCCCTCCAAATCCAGATTTTTGTGCCTTATTCCCATTATTGTTCCATCACAAGTTCTTGAAGTAACTATAAAAGCACTCGACAAGGTTTTTTCGTCTACAATTAGAGAATGGTACCTAGTTGCCTCAAAAGGATTCGGGAGACCTTTGTAAATACCTTGTTTGTTATGATGGATATCTGATGTTTTTCCGTGAAGTAATGACTTTGCCTTTACGATTTTTGCACCAAACGCATAGGCTATCGACTGGTGACCTAAACAAACTCCAAAAATTGGCACTTTACCTGCAAACTGTTTTATTAAGTCAACAGAGATGCCCGCCTCTTTTGGAGTGCAGGGGCCAGGTGAGATAAATATAATATCAGGATTAATTTGTTTTATCTGTTCCACTTTGATTTCATCATTTCTCTTTACAACGACTTCTACCTTTAGCTCTTCTATATAGTGAACCAGGTTGTAAGTAAAGGAATCGTAGTTGTCGATCATTAGCGCCTTCTTTCTCATGCTAATTTCTCACCATGCTTCTTTTGATTGCATTAGTCATGGCACTTGCTTTATTCTTAGTCTCGTGGAATTCATTAACCGGCTTTGAGTCTGCCACGATACCTGCACCAGCTTGAAAATATAAAGTATTGCCTTCTAAATAAAAAGACCTGATAGTTATGCTCATATCCATATTTCCTGAAAAACCAAAATACCCAACAGACCCTCCATAAGGACCCCTGGAATTAGGTTCAAGCTCGTTGATTATCTCCATTGCTCTAATCTTAGGTGCGCCTGACAATGTACCAGCCGGAAAACAGGCTTTGAAGACGTCAAAAGAGTTTTTCCCTCTTTTTAGATTCCCTACAACGTGGGAAACTATATGCATGACATGAGAATACTTTTCAATTGTCATCATCTCACTAACTTTTACACTGCCAAATTTACAAACTTTACTTATATCGTTTCTTGCTAAATCGACTAACATGATGTGCTCAGCCAGTTCTTTAGGATCGGATAATAAATCTTTTACATACATCTCGTCTTCTACTTCATTGCTCCCTCTGGGCCTTGTCCCCGCAATTGGTCTAGATTCAACTTTCTGATTCTCACGTCTAACAAGGACTTCAGGCGATGCTCCTATTATGTAAGACTTGTCCATTTTTATGTAGAACATATATGGTGATGGGTTTAGGGACCGTAAAGCCCTATAGAGTTTAATTGGATTGTCTTTATAGGTCATACTCCATCTTTGGGATATAACAGTTTGAATTACGTCACCTTGTTTTACATATTTTTTTATTCTTCTTACTGATTCGAGAAAATCACTCTGCTTAAAATTGGACTTGATGTTATATTTTACGTTCTTTGTGGATGACTTTTCTTTGTATGGATTAGTAATCGAAGATTTTAATAGTTTTTCAATCCTATTAATATCTTTTAAGGCTGCATCATAATATTTTTTATATGCTTTCTTATCTTTGATATGGACGTTGATAACAATTTTTGCAGATTTAGTGGTGTTATCAAAAATAACAACCGAGTCAGTCAACATAAAACAACAATCAGGGAATTTGATATCATGAAATTTAGATTCCGGAATATTCTCGATTTGTCTTATTATCTCATAAGAAAAGAATCCTACTAGGCCACCATAAAATCTGGGAAGATTTTTAACTTTAGCCGGTTTAAACTCGGCCATTGTTTCCTGTAACTTTTTAAACGGATTACCGTTTTCGTGTACCTCTTTTTTCCCATTGTGTATAATGTTAATTTTTTCGCCATGGGAACTAATAATCATTTTAGGATTGAAACCCATAAAGCTGAATCTAGACCATTTTTCTGGCCCATTAGAGCTTTCCAGCAAAAAACAATATTTATTCTTATTAATTTTTTGCAAGATTGACAAGGGATTGTCGTAATCTAAATCGATTTCCTTAAAAACCGGGACCAAGTTTGCATTTTTTAAGTGCTTTTTAAAATTTTCTAAATTTAAAGAAATCATGTAAATTCAATATATTATTACTAAAAACCTTTGTCAAAGTTTATTTGAATATGTGCACTATAAATAATTCAATATTTAGAGAGTATGACATAAGAGGCATAGCGGATGAAGATCTGACCGATGAGGTCGTAGAAATGATTGGCTTAGCTTTTGGGTCAACAATTATTGATAATGGACTTACAAAAATATCTATTGGAAGAGATTGTAGAAAAAGTTCAAATAGAATCTTTGATGCTTTATCGAAAGGGATAACAAGAACAGGGGTCGACGTTATAAATTTGGGCTTAATTACTAGCCCGGTTCTCTATTTTTCACTGTATGGACTAGATGTTGATGGAGGGATTATGATTACCGCAAGCCATAATCCTCCAGATTACAATGGTTTTAAAGCTGCTATTGGCAAGGATGTTCTTTCGTCTGCGGAGATTCAAGAGCTCCAAATTAGAATTAAGAAAAAGAATTTTACAATTTCAAAGAAGAAAGGGGAAATAATTGATTTTAATATTAATGAAAAATATAAAAATGACATAATTAAAAATATAAAAATTGCTCGAGAGCTTAGAATCGGAGTAGATTGTGCCAACACTCCCGTGGGAATTTTTGCCAAGGATGTCTTAACTTCGGTAGGATGTGAGGTGTTTGAACTGTTCCCCGAACCAGATGGAAATTTCCCTAACCACCACCCGGACCCCTCGGTGGAAGAGAACTTACGCGATCTTGCAACTCTTGTTAAAAGCAAGAAGCTGGATCTTGGAATTGCTTTTGATGGAGATGCGGATAGGTTAGGCGTGGTAGACGAAAATGGACTCTTGATATATTCGGATATGATATTGCTCCTTTTGGCGCGATCTGTTATCAAAGAAAATCCTGGTGCAAAAATTATAGGAGAAGTTAAATGTTCTAAAAACCTATTTGACGATATTAAAAAAAGTGGGGGCACACCCATTATGTGGAAAACGGGACATTCAAATATTAAAAGAAAAATTAAGGAAGAAAATGCCCCTCTTGCTGGAGAGCTGAGTGGCCATATGTTTTTTTCGGATAAGCATCACGGATATGACGATGCATTGTATGCGGCATTAAGACTAATCGAGATGGTCTCCAAGCAAAAAAAATCTATAAGCAGCATGTTAAGCGGTATTCCAAAAATGTATTCAACCCCAGAGATTAGACTGGAATTCCCTGAAAATGAAAAATTTATGATTATTAGGAAATTAATAGAAAGCATTAAAAATGACAATCCTCACTCGTATAACCTTATTACGGTGGACGGAATACGATTGGAAAACTCTTCAGGATGGGCTTTAGTTAGAGCATCTAATACTCAGCCTGCTTTAACTATTAGATTCGAAGCCGATTCGGAGGAGAATTTAGCTAGCATAAGAAATTATGTGTCGGATAAATTAAATTCATTAGCAGGTACGATTTGCATATCTTAGATTGGAATAATATTACCGGTACTCATTGTGGATCCGTAGCGATTAGGAATGTAATTAATTATTTCGGTGTCGATTACGAGGAGGAAGTTTGTTTTGGTCTAGGATGTGGGATGGGTTTTTTTTACTCCCGGCTTAATAATTCGCAACCATCTGAAGTAATACATTTACGCGCACCTAATATGGAACCTAATTTCTTTAATAGCGAAAAAAAGATATATTCCTGGAAGTTGGAAACAGATTCAAGAAGGGCTCATGATGATCTAAAAAAAAATCTTAAGCTAGGCCTTCCGGTTTTTTTGCAAACAGACTTGTTGTATTTGAAATATTACCATTCTAAAATCCATTTTCCTGGACATGTGATAGTTTGTATGGGGTTTGATGAAAGAAGAAAAATCTTCTTTGTTTCTGATACAAACTTTAAAGAAATTCAAATAGTCTCATTTTCGGATATGGACAAAGCAAGGTCCTCTAATGCTGAGCCTTATCCTTTATTTTATAACTGGTTTGTTGTAGAGCAATTTAAACCATTTAAAAATTTAAACAAAAAGATTGAGGATTCTATATTTTTAAATTCGCAAAATTACATAAAAGGACAATCGTCTCCTAGAGGAACTAGTTCGCTATTTACTCTATTGGAGTGGATTGAGAATTTAGACAAATGGATTAATCTGCAAGATTCGCAATCGGTATTTAGATTCGCCTACCAAGTTATAGCCAAGAGAGGCTCTAGAGGTGGAGGCTTCAGGTACATCTATGAGGAGTTCCTCAAGTTTGCGGAATCTGAATCAAACAAAATCAACAAACTGAAGCTTTCTAGCCAGATGCACGATATTGCCCAATTGTGGGAGGAAAGCGCTTTAGTCATGAAAAAGATTTCATATAAAAAAAATAGAAAAGATTTGGCGGATTTAAAAAAAACCTTGTCTGATTTGTATAGTCTTGAATACGAATATCATTCTAAGGTCCTAGATACTCTAGGAGGTAAAAAAAAAGGGGCATAAAGCCCCTTTTTAATCCATATTCGTCCTTTTTTCTTTACATCATGCCCATTCCGGGATGTCCACCCATGGGACCACCTGGCATTCCACCAGCTCCACCAGCTCCACCAGAATCCTCACTTTGAGGCTTCTCAACGATGAGGGCCTCTGTAGTTAATAGTAGAGCGGATACACTGCCAGCGTTTTGAATTGCTGATCGCACAACTTTAGCCGGATCTACGATACCAGCCGCTAACAAGTCACAATATTCAAGTGTGGCAGCATTAAATCCATAAGCTCCTTTAGACTCTTTAACTTTTTCAACGACGATTGAACCATCGGCTC
>CAJXCX010000004.1:0-20825 GCA_913051685.1 uncultured Spirochaetales bacterium | reverse complement strand
CAACAGATGATAATGGACTTGACGGGACTAGAGGTTGCTAACGCATCTTTGTTAGACGAGGGCACGGCAGCTGTTGAAGCTATGCTGCTTGCCTTTCGGTATTCAAAAGACTCAAGAAATGTTTTTCTTGTATCTGATGGTTGCCACCCCCAGACTGTGAGTCTATTAACGGCTCGAGCAAAACCTCTTGGTATTGAAATCAAAATTGGTAATTTGACAAACTTAATTGAAGATAGCTCTACGCCCTTCTTTGGATTTATCGCCCAATACCCAGATACAATTGGAAATATTAAAGACTACGAGTTTTTAATAAAAAAAGGAAAATCAAGACAGTCGATATCAATCTTAGCCTGCGACCTTCTTGCTTTATCAATATTGAAATCTCCCGGTGAAATGAGTGCTGATATTGCAATTGGTAGTTCTCAAAGATTTGGAGTACCTATGGGGTTTGGAGGTCCTCATGCAGCATTTATATCCTGCAAAGAAGAATACAAAAGGCTTTTACCTGGAAGAATCATAGGAAGATCTGTTGATAAAAATAATAATCTTGCTTATAGAATGGCCCTTCAAACTAGAGAGCAGCATATTAGAAGAGAGAAGGCTACGAGTAATATTTGTACTGCACAGTCTCTTTTGGCAATTACGGCAGCTGCCTATGCTATTTATCATGGACCTAGGGGTATTAAAGGAATTGCAGACACAGTCCACCGGCTTACTCGAATTTTATCCAAAGGATTTTCACTTTTAGGTTTCGAAACATTAAATAAAGTTTATTTTGATACTGTTGCTGTTAAATCTCCAAAAAATAGATTATCAGCGATTAAATCAAGAGCCCTTAAAAATAAATTGAATTTTAGATTTTATAGTGCCGACATAATAACTATTTCTTTAGATGAAACAACAAAAATCTCCGACCTAAATAATATCCTAAAGTGTTTTTCTAGTTCGAGTGATATCGACTTGTTGGAGGTCGAAGATTCTCTTTTGTCAGATTTTGATGCAATACCAAACAACTTAAAAAGAACAAAGGATTTCCTTACTCACCCTGTTTTTAATTCCTACATATCCGAAACCGATTTTTTGAGATACATTAAACGGCTCGAAGATAAAGATATAGCGCTAAATAAATCCATGATTCCTTTAGGTTCGTGTACGATGAAATTGAATGCAACTACCGAGATGATACCTATAAGTTGGAGCAAGATAAATTCGATTCATCCCTTTGCCCCCAAATCCCAGACGAAAGGGTATAGATTTTTAATCAACAAACTGGAGACCGTGCTGTGCGACATTGCCGGTTTTGATAAAGTTTCTTTACAGCCCAATGCCGGAGCACAAGGCGAATTGGCCGGATTAATGACTATACGTGCCTTTCAAGAAGTAACGAACGAACAGAAGCGAGATATATGTTTGATACCTAGCTCGGCTCATGGAACAAATCCTGCAAGTGCGATTCTTGCGGGTTTTAAAGTCGAAATAGTAAAGTGTGACGACAAAGGAAATGTGGACACAAAAGATTTGGCATATAAAATCCAACAATATACTGATAGAATATCAACTTTTATGATTACCTACCCCTCTACTCATGGGGTATTCGAAGAGAACATTGGAAAAATTTGCAGAATGATTCACGATGCAGGTGGCCAGGTCTATATGGACGGGGCAAATTTAAATGCCATAGTGGGTATATCAAAGCCGGGACATTTCGGTCCGGACGTATGTCACATTAATCTCCATAAAACTTTTTCCATACCACATGGTGGTGGTGGTCCCGGAGTTGGCCCCATAGCAGTCAAAGAGCATCTGTCTGCTTTTTTGCCAAACCATAGTGTTGTTAAAAATGCAGGACCTGAATCGAGCTTTGGTCCAATCTCCTCAGCACCGTGGGGAAGTGCGTCAATACTAGCAATATCTTTAATGTATATAATGATGATGGGACCGGGTGGAATAAAGAAGGCAACCCAGGTTGCGATATTAAACGCTAACTATGTTGCTAAGAAACTGCGACCTTATTTCCCAATTTTATATACGGGTAGAAATGAACGTGTTGCACATGAATGTATTATCGATTTAAGAGATATTAGAAAACATCACGGAATCACGGAGGAGGATATTGCAAAGCGACTCATTGATTACGGCTTTCATGCTCCAACCATGTCCTTTCCCGTCCCCGGAACCTTAATGATAGAGCCAACGGAAAGTGAATCCAGGAAGGAAATCGACCGATTTTGTGATGCATTAGTATCTATACATAACGAAATATTGACTTATTCTAACATTCAAGAACCTAAGAGTTCCCCCCTAAAAAATGCTCCACATACTTTCTTCGATGTTATGAATAAAAATTTTAACTACCCATTGAATATTGCCTTTCCTATGCAAAATGATGATGCAACGGCTATTCGTTATATATCCCCAGTGGCCAGGGTAAATAACGCCTATGGCGATAAAAATTTTGCTTGTAGTTGCTTACCTGTAGATCAATATAAAACTGGTTAATTTCATATTCTAATGGAAATATATGCGTTATCTCGTAATTGCTGGAACCAGCCATCTAGTAACAAAAAGGCCTTCTCATTATAAATAATTTTTCTAATTTCATTTTTACTTTTAAGATAGTTCACATCGCCAAAAATCTTACCCTGGACAATAAAATATTTTATTAAATTATCTGAATAAAAAGGACCAGCTATTGATTTAACTTCCGTGTTAAGAATTACGTCTACCATAGTGCTGTCCAAACTATTTGGATCCAAATAGCCTAAATCTCCCGATTGTTTTTCGATTTTACCATTATCTAAATAATCTTTGATTAACTCCTCTGGATTACTATTAGTTTTTAAATTGCCCTCAATCTCTTTAATTTGTTCATCAACTAATTTTTTTTTATCGATAACAACAAGTGATAATTTGACTAAATCTCGTTCTACGATTCCCTCGTAATTTTTTTTATAATAATTTTTTATTTCTTTGTCTGTTATAACAATTTTATTTCGTACAACTATCGCGCCGATACTATCTCTAAGTAGTTGGTTTCTCCAGCCGAATCTTACTCTGTATTTATTTAGACCGGCTTTTTTGATTTCGTCTTCAAAAACCTTATCTCCCTCTTTTGCTCTCATGTCTCGTTCAATCAAATCCAATTTCTCTTCCGTAACCTGTATCCCCATTCGTTTGGCCTGCAGTTCGAGCAATTTTAAATCAAGTAATTCTTTCAGATATTTTGAATAATTTTTTTTATTTAAAGGGTTATCCCCACTTCCTTTAATGTGGTTTTTTAAATCCGACAAGAGAACTACTTCGTCGTTTACTACAGCTGCAATACCATCAGTTATTTCGGATTGACATAACTGGTGCGATGCAAAGAAAAGAAAAAAAATAAATATAAGATATCTAAACTTCATAAAATTGTTTTGGAATCTATTATAATCTTATCATTGTGAAATTCATAATTGGTTTTTACTATATCTTCCAAGTCTTTAATCTCTCCTATGAATTTCACCGTATCTTGGAGTTCTAGATTGTAATTTAAGAGCTCCGTTTCGATGTTTTTGATTCCCCCTAGCTCCAACATTCTCATTGTTAAAGATTGAGATTTTATCTGTAATCTTGCAATCCCAAGCCTCTTCATACTCAATTTTATTTCTGCTATATATATTAAGCTCAACAGCTCTTCTGGTACGGGTCCAAATTTATCTAACAACTCTTCAATAATTTCTAGGCAATCATTTTTGTCTTGTATGAGAGATATTTTCTTATAATAAAATAGCCTTCGTTCGACTGAGGAAATATAATCTTGAGGTATAAAAAGATCCTGATTGACAAATATTTCTGGGTCGAACGACTTCTCGGTCTTGCTGTATTGCACTCTATTAACTTCTTGTTCTAATAGTTCGAGATAAAATTCAATACCCACATCATAGATATTGCCTGATTGTCGAGTTCCAAAAAGATTTCCTGCCCCTCTTATTTCCAAGTCTTCTAACGCTAAATTGAAGCCAGACCCAAGCTTGGTTAATCTCTTGATAGCGCTTAGCCTTTTCTTGGCATTTGGCGTTATTTCTTCATTTGGTATCAGAAGATACGCGATTCCCTTTATATTCCCACGTCCTATTCTTCCCCGTAATTGATACAAATCAGACAGCCCGAAATTCTGGGCATTGTTAATTATAATTGTGTTTACACTCTTTATATCAAGACCTGACTCGACAATTGTTGTTGTAATAAGTATTGATATCTGACCATCGATGAATCCTTTTAGTTTATCTTCAATCTCTATCCCTTTCATTCGACCATGCACATAACCAATCTTTTCTTTAGGAAAAAGTGATTTAATTTCTTTATAAATCTTCTCGATGCTACTAATTTCATTATGAACAAAGAAAACTCTTCCTTCTCTCTTTAGTTCGTATTTAATTGCATTTTGTATTTTCGACTTATTATAAACTTCTACATATGTTTCAATTCCTAACCTTTCTTCAGGTGGGGTCGCAATCAAACTTATATCTCTCAGCCCACTAAGTGATAGTTGTAAGGTTCTGGGAATTGGTGTTGCGGATAGAGTTAGCGAATCGATTCCCACTTTTAACTTTTTAATTTTCTCTTTTGCGGATACGCCAAATTTGTGTTCTTCATCTATTACAATTAAGCCCAAATTCTTGAATTCTAATTTGTCGGATAGCACCTTATGCGTGCCAATTAATATGTCAATTGTCCCCTTTTTTAAACCCTCTTCTATCAAAATTGCTTTTTTCGTTTTGGTAAATCGCGACATCGCCTCAATCCTAACAGGAAATTTATTAAATCTTTGTAGGAAAGTATTTAGATGTTGATGAACGAGCGGCGTAGTGGGGGCGATAATTATCGTCTGTTTGGAATTCATAGAGGCTAAATAGGCCGCCCTTAATGCTACCTCCGTTTTTCCAAACCCGACATCACCACATATTAATCTATCCATTGGTTTTGGTAATTGCATATCTTGATAGGTATTGGTAATTGCATTTTTCTGATCAATTGTTTCTTTGTATTCGAATGTTGATTCAAATTCATCAAGCTCTTTTTCGTTTATTTTGTAGGGGAAACCATCAACTGATTTTCTTTGAGCGTACAGACTTAATATTTCTCTGGCTACATCTTCAGCAACTTTTTTTGCTTTTTTAACCTTAATCCCCCAAGATTTATTTCTTAAGGAATCCAACTTGGCTGTTTTAGCCAATCCGACATATTTCTGAATTAAATCAATTTTGTCTATGGGAATAAGAACTATGTCATTAAAACTAAATTCACATTCAACAAAGTCGATTGCAGAGCCATCTACCGTCTTATTCTTTATTCCTTTGTAAATACATAATCCAAAATTTTTGTGAACTATTAAATCACCGATATTTAAGTCCATAAAGTTGGATAACTTCAATGACGAATTTGCATAGCCTACTGCTTTTTCCCGGTAAACTGCAGGCTGGTTTGCTTTATTGAAAGATACGAAAAGACTTTTATTGTTTTTTAAATAAAAAGATTTCCTAAGAAAGCCTTTAGTGAAATGAATTTTATCCAAGACCGTTGAATTCATGTCTCTTTTTAACTTATTCTTTGTGTCGTCATCTGTTATTACGTAGATTAATTTAGCAAAGGATTTGTTTTTAATTGTTTTTTCCAACAAATCTACGGAGTTGTCATACAAGTCTCGTAGTGGTTCCACATCTAAGTTGAGATTAATTGTTTTATATGGTTGGCGAACTGGATTTAAAAATACCGTCTTATTTTTAGAAACAAAATTCGATATTTTATCTCTTCTATTATTTGAAAAGAAATGTGATTCGGAATCGAATATCAATATAGACCCAGATTTGATTGTATCCAATAGAAGCGAATCGGGATTTTTGGTTGTGTTTAGATAATTTTTTATGTGCACAATCTTAATTTGTTCAAAATGATGCCCACTTCGTCTCTCGTTTGATAAATTAAAATTCTGTATTGTTGATATAGAATCTTTATAAAATTCTATTCTTATTGGAAATGCATACGAAGGTAGAAAGGTATCGACTATAGAACCTCTAACGGAGTAATCACCAAGGTCTTCTACAAATTCTTTTTTTGTGTAGCCATAGTTTTCCAATTGGTTGATTAGCGAGGCCCTTGTACATTCTTGATCAGTTTTCTTCAGGATTGAGTATTGAATACTATCTTCTCTAGGTAGGGAACAAAACAGGTTTTCTTTGTCTATAAATTTAATTTTTTTATGTTCATTCCGTTCGACAAAAGATAATATATTTAAAAATAAATTCCTACTACTTTCTTCAGATTCCGAATGAAAGAGCTCGTTTTCTAAATAAAAAGTTGACAAACCAAAACTTTCCTCGAGATGCTCAATAAGTATTTCGCAATCTTTAGAAGTGTTTGTTACAAAGAAGATATCTTCCGAATATTTATTATATAGTTCCGCGATTATTGCCGAGTTTATAAAATCATTAGAGCCATAAATCGAGTAAGGGCTATGTTGATCTAGATTAATATTTAATGACTCAACGATATCTTCTTTAAGTGGTGATAATTTATCGGATAAATTCAGATTTGATTTCATCTATATTTCTTAGAATTTCGTCCCCCATTCCAGAGCAGCTAACCATTGTACCTTTCCCGTCTTTGTTGATATCTTGAGTTCTAAACCCAGCATTGAGAGTATTGGACACCGCGGTCTCAATCAAATCCGATACATTGTTCAAATTCAATGAATACTCGAATAGCATTGCAAGAGACATTATTGCTGCTATAGGGTTGGCGAGGTTTTTTCCAGCGATATCCGGGGCACTTCCATGCACTGGCTCATATATAGCATTTTTCTCCCCGATTGATGCTGATGGTAACATTCCGAGCGACCCAGTAAGCTCCGCAATCTCATCACTAATAATGTCACCAAAGAGATTGCTAGCTAGAATTATATCAAATGTAGATGGTCTTTTAATTACCTGCATAGCGGCATTATCAATATATAAATGCTCAAGTTCGACATCATTAAATTCAGTTTCGTGTACTTCGGTAACAACGTCTCTCCACAACTGCATAACTTCTAATACATTGGCTTTATCCAAAGAAGTGACTTTGTTGTTCCTTCTCCGTGCATGCTTAAATGCCTCTTGGGCTACTCTTCTAATTTCATCTTCGTTGTAAATCAAAGTATTAGCTCCAACCCTTTTCTTATTTATTGTTTTTACAAATCTCGGTTCGCCAAAATATATTCCTCCTGTTAGCTCTCTTACAACCAAAATATCTGTATTCCTAACGAACTCCTCTTTTAAACTTGAAGCTCCTATCAACGCTGGAAAAACTTTCCCGGGCCTTAGATTTGCAAAAGCTTCCAATTCTTTTCTTAACATCAATAAACCTTTCTCGGGTTTTAGATGATGGTCAATCTTTTCCCATTTTTCACCACCAACGGCCCCTAATAACACCGCATCGGACTCGATTGCTTTATCAAGTACCGATTGACTTAGGGGTCCTCCGTTTTCATCAATTGAAGCACCACCAAAAAGGTCTTGTTCGATTTCGAAATTAAAATCTTTTTTAAAGTAATCGATTATTTTTAGACACTCATTTGTGACCTCGATGCCAATTCCATCACCTGGTAAAATTAAAATCTTTGCCATACTTGTCCCTTGTTTAATCCTTAACCCTTAAAGTTACTTTGTTTTTTGTTTCACCTAGACCCTCGATGCTTATACTTACTACATCTTGATCTTGTAACGAACCTACGCCACCGGGTGTTCCAGTCAAGATTAAATCTCCTTTGTTCAGAGTCATAACTTTGCTTATGTAGCTAATTAAAAAGTCGATTTTATGAACCATTAACGATGTGCTAGACTCTTGCTTAACTTGATTATTTACAATAGTTTTAATCTTAACATTTTGATAATCAATTTCATCTGATATATATGGACCAACTGGGCAAAATGTGTCAAAACCTTTTGCTCTCGAGAATTGTATATCAATAGATTGCAAGTCGCGTGCTGTAACATCATTTACACATACCCCTCCCAGTATATAATCATAGGCTTTTTCTTTACTAATCCACTTGGCTTCTTTTTTTATTACTATTCCAAGCTCACCTTCGTAATCGACTTTGGAACTCATGTGGTTTGGATAGACTATATCCTCATTCCAAGCGATTAAAGAGGAAACAGGTTTTAGAAACATTAGTGGTTCTTTGGGGGGATGTTTTTTCATCTCTTCTGCGTGATCATAATAGTTCAATCCGATTGCCACAATTTTAGTTGGATATCCAACTTCTGAAAAACCATCAAATTTCATATTAATACTCTACATCATATAGATAAAGGCCTTCTGCTGGAGCACTTAGATTAAGTTTTAATCTCTTTTCTTTCTTGATGGCCAAATCTATATCCTCTTGCTTTATTTTACCTCTTTCGTAATTAATCAAGCAACCAACAATCAGTCTTACCATTCCTCTCAAGAAACCGTTCCCAGCGATAAACAAATCTATATAATTAGCATTTCTTTTTATAGATACCTTTTTGACTATTCTTGTAGTTGATTCTCCGGCATATCCAGTCTTGCAAAAGTTTTTAAAATCTTTTTCGCCAACAAACTTTTTTGAGCATTCTCGGATTGCCTCTATATCCAACTCCTTCTTGATAAACCAAAACCTACCTTCTTCAAAAACCGTGCAGGGATTTACGGTCTTTATTCTATACAAATAAATCTTTTTTTTGGAGCTATGTTGCGAATGAAAGCCTTCTGACACTTTGCTACATTTCTTAACCCGTATTTCTTCATTAAGTAGGCTATTCAAATCGTTTCTTAATCCAATCATATTGATTTTACGGTTTCCGTCGATGTGAAAATTGGCTACCTGATTATGGGCATGAACACCACTATCAGTTCTGCCGGAGCCCAATAGGGTTATATGTCTTTTGTAGATATCCTTCAAACATTTTTCTAGCTCTCCCTGAACTGTTGGGGACCCTCTTTGTCTTTGCCATCCACAAAAGTTTGTACCAATGTATTCAATATCAAGTCGTATATTCATTTTTGCATTTTAATTCTCTTATCTAGAAGAGGATAGGTAAAATCGATTATCATATTTAAAGAAATAAGGACAATTGTATAAATAATGGTCAATCCACAAATAAGGGGATAGTCTCTATTGATTATTGAAAATACAAACATCCTCCCCATTCCGGGAATCGAATAGATACTTTCAACCACAAACGATCCTGTAATCATAAAGGCCGCGATAGGCCCGATTGCCGTTGTAAAAGGGACAAGGGAATTTCTGACAATATAGAAGTTTAATAACGATTTCGGATTTATGTTGTTAATTCTAGCATTTCTCACGTACATAGAGCCTTCAGTTTCGTTCATCGACTCAACCATTAATTTTGTTAGGAAGGAAATTGAAGGAATTGACAAAGTCAGGACGGGAAGGATATAGCTGGCGGGTGTTTCAAGTAAAGCGGCGGGAAGAATTGGAAACTTAACGGAGAAAAGGATTATTAATATTGCTCCTAGTAAAAACGTTGGAATTCCAACAGATGCATAAAGAAAAAAACCGATTAGTTTTGTCACGAAAGACTCTTTCTTTTGAAATAAGAAAATTGCAAGATAAAGCGATGCGCAAACTGTGACCAATAATGATATTGATCCTATTTTTAACGAAAAAGGAAAACTCTTGGCTATAATTTCGTTCACATTTTTTCCAGTGTAAAAATATGAAGGCCCCAAATCAAATTTAATCATGTTCCCCATATAAGACGTATATTGGTTCAGGACTGGCTGATCTAGTTTGTATTTTTTTTCTATGTTGGCTTTCACTTTTGGCGGCAGTTTCTTTTCGGAATCAAAAGGTCCACCTGGCAAGGTTCTTAATAGGATAAAAGTTGCAGATATAACTATAAATAGAACGACTATCGCACTAATGAGTTTAATTAAGAAATAATTATTCTTCATGGTTTGTTATAAAAAAGTTCTTAAATGTCTTGATATTCTTTGCGTCAATCGCAACAACTGACAATTTGTTTCTTCCAGGACCTAGCTCAACCCTGAAAGATTCTTTAATACTTTTCCTTTTTTGGGATACCAATCTAAATTTCTTCTCATTTATAAAATAATTGATATTTTTAAGATTTGTTGCATCTTCAACAGAAGATTTTATCTCAATTTTATTGTTACCCTCTGAGAATTGGGTTTCGATATTTATACTAGGAGGCTCTTCGTACTGACCGATTATTTTTGATTTTACAAAAGACCCTTTCTCGTCTTGACTAACTTTGAAAGTCGTGGACTTTGGAGCCCAATATAATCGTTTATCTTCAGTCGCTACGAGGAGAAAATTTATTGTTTCACCAATTGCATCAACTAAATTGCCATGCGTTATTGTTCCAAGCACAATGGCATTGTTGCTAGGATCCGAAAATACTATTTTTTCTCCTGTAAATCTGTAATTTACCGCTTCCTGAAACTTAACAAACGAATTAATTTCTTCAAAGGGTATCGAGATTTCTTTATCAAAGAATGAATGTGAAACCTCATCATGGAACCTTATAGTGAAATTTATAAAATCGGAATATAAGTTTTTTTCCAACAGCAGATTACTGTTTACCGTTATATCTTTTTTGTCTATTGAATTGATTTTATGATTTTTATCTTTAATGATTAAATTCTTGTCTCTAGTTAAAATTTTAATATAGCACTCATCACAATTATTTTGGATTTTTTTTAATTGTATTTCTAGACCTAGCTCTACATTCTCGTCTAAATTGTTTTTTGGGACAATCCGATAAGCAAATTTTGGAAAAATAAATTCTGGCCTCTTTATTTTAATGTCTGAACTTACTTCCTTTATGCTGGTCAACCTTGGCCTTAATGGATCATCAAAGGAAAGGTTGGATAATGCAAACTGTATTATATCACTACTATCCTCTGCCCAACTAGGAATAACCAGCTCCATTTTAAATCTTTTATTCTCTTTACCTTTCAGGGTACCAACAAAAAAGTATTTATTATTAAGAAATGTGTTCTCTGAATTTGTAACAAGAACCAGGTTGGAGAATTTTTCTTTAGAATTATTTTTTATTTCAGCGACTATCGATTTTGTTTTACCAGAATCCAATATTATTTCCGGGTTAATTTTCAACCCCAGCTCTTTATAATTTGTATTGGCTCCACTGTTGTTCTTAATCTTAAAGTTATCTATTTTTGAAGTTAATGATTTAGTGATCTTCCTTGCCATAATTGATAATTCGTTTTCCATCAAAGACAGAAAATTGTCTGTATTGCCATTGAAGCTGAATTTTTTCATATAATCCGAATTCAGTATTGCTTGAGAAAATTCAATCAACTCATCTTCCTCCGCGGTATTTTCGCCTGGACTATAGATGATATAAGGCTTTCGGCTTAAACCTGGCTTGAGAAGTTCCTCTGTCGCTTCCTTGTCAAACAATAATTTCCCGTTTTTAAAATCCGCTGATACAAAGTTAATATCCGGACGAATGCCGTTTAGGTGAACTTGGTAATTTTTTGGGCTCAAATATTCTGCGATGGTTAGCTTTATTGCTGATCCATCATTTTGCTCATAAACTTCTTGCACCGTCCCTTTGCCAAAAGTGGTCTCCCCAATAATTAAACATCTTTTGTTGTTTTTCAGGGCACCTGCAACGATTTCGGATGCACTAGCACTTCCTCTATCAACGAGCACTATGATTGGCCCGGTAAATTTTTTAATAGGCGCAGCAGCTGTGAAGAAAGGTCTGTTCATATTCGATTTTTTACCCTTAGTTGATACTATTAGTTTATTTTTCAGAAAGATATTTGATATTTGCAATGCTTGATCAAAAAGACCACCAGGATTTCCTCTTAAATCGAGAATTAAAGACAATATCCCTCCTCCCCTTAAGGAGCTGAACGCCTCCTGAAATTGCTCGAACGTATTTGACTGAAATGATTTTATTTTTATATAACCTATGTTGTTTTCGAGAATCTTTGATGAAATACTTTCAATGTTTATTATGTCTCTGATTATGTCAAACTTAATCAAGTCTTCTGCATTCTCTCTTTCGATGTATAGCGTTGTGCCGGTCCCCTTCTCGCCTCTTAATAATTGTATTGCTCGCTCTAGTGTTATTCCATCTGCGCTATTTGATTCAATTCGCCGTATTACATCGTTGGCTTTGATTCCTGCTTTAGATGCCGGCGTACCTTCAATAGGAGAGATAATTGTAAGCTTCTCATCTCTTATCCCAACAACAATTCCAATCCCCCCAAAGCTCCCTTTGGTTTCTACTAAAAATTGATTTAAATCATCTGGTTCGATTATTGATGAATATTCATCTATCTCTTGTAAGACTGCATTGGCTACATGGTAAGCTAACAGGTTGTTTTTATGATTGGCGATATCTTTTTCTTCTAGCAAAGTAATTATTGTGTTCAAATTTTTACCTACATCGATTAAATTCCTATTCTTCTTGAGTACAATATGCTCGTTGGTGTTATCAACTTTAACCTCTATCTCTAGATTTTCATTTGGAGTATTTAAAATTCGGATGAATACTTCATCGGAGAAAGCATTTATAGAGTTTATGGCACTGGCAAAGATTTTTGCAAAGGCGCTGTCCTCATAAAAGTAGGAGTTTTTCTCTATATAATAAACGGTTGAGTCAATTATCTCCTCATTATTAGCATAGGTGCTCGAAGATGTCAGAATGACCAAAAAGCAGGCCAATAAGATTTTTAAGCAATATTTGATTAAATTCATTAAAACATTATAGAATATTTATTTATAATTTTATAATATGAAAAAGAACCTCAAAATCGGACTTGCCCAAATCAATTCTAAGGTGGGGGACTTGCAGTTCAATTTTAGTAAGATTTCCAACTTAATCAGTCTTGCTAAAAAACACAAAGTGGACTTACTTTGTTTCCCCGAACTTGCCCTAACTGGGTATCCGCCAGAGGATTTATTGCTAAACAAGAAATTCCTTAAGTCTATAGACACAGCTGTAAAAAATTTAGAAAAGATTACCAATGGCATTAGTGTGATTGTTGGCTACCCAAGAAGAATCGACAAAAAACTTTTTAATGTAGCTGGCGTTTTCGTTGAAGGTAAGCTGCAAAAAGAATATAAAAAATTTCACTTACCAAACTATGGGGTTTTTGATGAGAACCGTTATTTTGAAAAAGGTGTAGAACCGGTAACGTTCACTATTCATAATCATAAAATTGGTATTACCATTTGTGAGGATATCTGGGTCGACACAAAAGTAATTAACGAAAGAATTAGTGATGATGCTATTGACTTATTGATTAATCTGTCTGCTTCACCGTTTAGTTTGGACAAACAGAAAAAACGATTACATATACTAAAAAAGATTTCCAAGAAAAACCGTATTGGAATTTGTTACTGTAATATCATCGGAGGACAAGACGAACTTGTTTTTGATGGAAGAAGTATGATTCTGGATAATAGCGGCAACGTTGTAGCTTATGGAAAAGAATTCGAAGAAGATTTGTTGATTAAAAATATTAACTTTAAACAAGGCAGATCCTCGGTCTGCCTATCTAAAAAAGACAACTCTCATTATTTAGAAAAAGTTCTTTCAGCTCTGTGCCTAGGACTGAAGGATTATGTTTATAAAAATAATTTCAGCAAAGTCTTGTTAGGCATTTCTGGAGGTATTGATTCAGCGCTAGTCACGGCAATTGCGGTAAAAGCTTTAGGTAAAAAGAATGTTTTAGGGATTGCCCTACCAACGCAATACAGCTCTGATAAAAGCCTTAATCTTGCAAAAGAATTGTCTCGCAATCTTGGTTTTAAGCTAAGAGTAGCAAATATTCAGGGTATTTTTGAGGGTACTAACAAATTGTTGACTGATACGATATATGGAAAGACTGCGCAAGATACAACCGAGGAAAATTTACAAGCACGAATTAGAGCCAATGTTCTAATGGCCACATCGAACAAGCTAGGACATTTGTTGCTGTGCTCAGGGAACAAGAGTGAGATAAGCATTGGATATTCTACTTTGTATGGTGATGCTACAGGTGGATTGGCAATACTTAAAGATATACCAAAAACTTTAGTCTATAAATTAGCCAGATTTTACAATCAACTCAGCCCTGACAATTTAATCCCCAAAGAAATTATTCTCAGGGAACCATCTGCAGAGCTTAAAGAAAATCAGAAAGACTCAGACTCTCTGCCGCCCTATGGAATATTAGATGCAATTCTTGAATTATATATTGAGGAAGGAAAAAGTTTAAAAGAAATTTCATCTGCATTAAAAATTAGCCCATTACTCGTTTCGGCTATTATACAAAAAGTAAATAATAGTGAATTTAAGCGAAGGCAATCGCCTCCGGGGATTAAAATTACCGCTAAAGCTTTTGGTCGGGATAGGCGATATCCAATCACAAATAGATTTATTGATGCTTGATTAAAAGCTTGCAAATAGAATAATATAAATAAAATGCAATTTATAAAGCCAAAGAAGCAACTTGAAATTATAAAGCAAAATGTTGATGCCATAATTCCTGAAGATGAGTTTATAGAAAAGCTTGAATCTTCTTATGAAAAAAATGTGCCACTAAGAGTGAAGGCGGGTTTTGATCCTACCACATCCTATCTGCATTTAGGACATTCTTTAATCCTTAGAAAACTCAAAGTATTTCAAGAGCTAGGACACCAAATATGCTTCTTAATTGGAGATTTTACTGCAAAGATTGGTGACCCGACTGGAAGAGACAAGACTCGACCACCCTTAGATGAAGAGACAATAGGCAACAATGCTTCAACCTACAAAGACCAAATGTTTAAAATACTTGAGGATAAAGATGTAGAGATTTTGTACAACTCAAAATGGTTTAATGGTTTCGATTTAAGTAGCTTAATCCAACTCACCTCTTTAGAGAATGTTGCTAGACTTCTAGAGAGGGACGATTTTAAAAAGAGATACCAAACAGGGGAGGCAATCACTGTAACAGAATTTCTTTACCCTATGCTCCAAGCGTATGATTCGGTCATTGTGAAGTCGGATATCGAAGTAGGGGGGACGGATCAGATGTTTAATATTTTATTAGGAAGGCAAATTCAAAAGGCTTTTGACATGCCCCAACAAATTGGAGTCTTTGTGCCAATTTTAGAAGGTCTTGACGGAAAGATGAAAATGTCAAAAACTCTCGACAACCACATAGGGCTCAACGATTCCCCAGAGGAAATGTTTGGAAAAGTCATGTCAATTTCTGATGATTTGATGTCAAAGTATATAAAACTACTTTATTTTGATAGAAGTGATTTCTTTAAAGATATATCCAATCCTCTTGATAGAAAAAAAATTCTTGGACATACAATTGTTTCCGAATATTATGACACACTTTCTGCCGATTCATCGCAAGAATTGTTTGAAACGAAATTCAGCAAGAAAGGTTTTCCTGGCGATATTTCTGAGGTACAAATTAAACTGAAAGATAAAAATCTTTTAGACCTTTTAGTAGAAATATCTGAAAATTCCTTTTCACGATCAGAATTAAAA
The DNA here is from genome assembly GCA_913051685.1 of uncultured Spirochaetales bacterium. Lineage (GTDB taxonomy): Bacteria > Desulfobacterota_D > UBA1144 > UBA1144 > UBA1144 > UBA1144. Next base: position 5,286 of record CAJXCX010000004.1, on the reverse strand, counting down.
AGACTTATAAAAGACAAAGCAATTGAAATCAACGGAGATAAGTTGATATCTTTAGATTGTTTGCCCAAAGAAGAGGCGAAGTGGAAAATCAAAATAGGAAAAAGAAATTTTTATAAAATTAAGTTTATTTAAACGAGTGAGTTAGTAAGCCGAATTCTGTTTTATGTGACCATCTATCTAGGATAATAATTACTTATTATCTCAAGCGATCTACCCCGAAGCATGTGGAAGGGATACCAGCTTCTATACTTGATCTTTCTCCAAGTGGGGTTTGCCTTGCCAAGATTTGTCGCCAAATCTTGCGGTAGTCTCTTACACTACCTTTTCACCCTTACCATTAATATCATATGAGTATTAATGGCGGTTATTTTCTGTGGCACTTTCCGTTGCCTCACGACACCTGGGCGTTACCCAGCACCATTTCCCTTAGGAGTCCGGACTTTCCTCTTGTTTAAAACAAGCGATCACTCAACTCACTCGAGACTATAATTTATGGTAGAATCGCGCTTTTTGCAAGTTTATCGGCGATGGAATTCTCTTCTCTTGGTATAAGACTCAATTTTAGCGGGGATTTAATCCTACTGTGTAATTCTATAGCCTGCCTTAGAAGAGGCAGCAATTTTGCGTCTTTACACTTCCATTGATTATTAAATTGCATGCATATCAATTTGGAGTCGGAAAAAATTTGTACCTCCTCCGCTGTAATGTCCTTATCCAAAATTAATTTTAGTGCCAGTATCAATGCCTCATATTCAGCAATATTATTAGTAACAATATCTTTTAATGGTCTGGAGTATTTTTCCTCGGATTTGTTGAGAACTATATAAATACCAACACCCCCTGATCCAGGATTGGGCTGACAAGCACCGTCTATAAAAATTTTTACCACAAAATTCATAAAACTTAGTTTATCTCAGGTGTCAATATCTTCTTTGAACAACACGGACACAAAATAATTTCATTCTCTTGTAAAACCTTTATGTATGTTTGAGGTGGAATCTTCATATAGCAATGCCCACATATTCCTTCTTTTGCTTCGACAACTACGGGAGGATTGTAAGCGAGCAATCTTGTGTAAATTTTTAGAATCTCATCATCAATGCTTTTCACCATTTTAGACCTGGTATTTTCAACTACTTCTATCTCCAATTCTGATTTTTGTAGCATAGATTCTAATTCTTTTATCTCGTCTTTTAGTGGACTTAACTCTTCGTCAAATCTTGATTGAAGTGATTCTAAATTTTTTGTTGACGACTCAATTTGTTCCATAATCTTTAATTCAGAGTCTTCAACTTCTATTTTTGTCCTTTTTAAGTCTCCCGTCTCCTTTTGTAAAGCTTCAAATTCTTTGGAAGAATTTATAGAAAACAATTTATCCTCGAGCGTTTTAATTTTTTCATCGATATCCATTGTTTGATTTTGAAGAGAATTGATTTCCTTATTCAAATCCGTAATTTTATTATCTAAATTATCTATTTTTGCTTCGTCGTTCTTAATCTTCGTGGTTAATGAGAGGATTCTTCCTGGTACTTCTTTCACCGTGGCCTGTATATCGGCAATTTGAGTATCGAGCTTTTGTAAGTCTAACAGAGATTTTATCTCATCTTTCATCATAATAGTTCTCTCTGGGCCCAACTGGATTCGAACCAGTGACCGCCCGGTTATGAGCCGGATGCTCTAACCAGCTGAGCTATGGGCCCATCATAGAATCAAATAAAAATCTAATATTATCTAATCTACAACACTTTATCAATTTTCCAATTAATTACTACTTTACACTTTAATAGTACTGATTGACACCAAGACGGATGAATTTATAATACTACTTTTTACCCACGCAGGACAGATGAGAACTTTTTTTGTAGTATTATTTCTTTTATTTTGGCCATGTTCTGTTCTTGGAATTACCGACGAAAGACAAATTAAAGAAGATGTTGGCTGGATAGAAAAGCTTGATAGCGAGATTGACTTATATTCCAAAATTATCGATATCAAAAATTCAGAAACAAATTTAAATGAGGCTCTAGACGACACCAAGCCCACGGTTTTTATCTTAGCGTACTATACTTGTCCACGAATGTGCACTTTTTTATTAAATGGTGCTGAAGAAGTCATATCTTCTAATACGAAAATTAGGCCAGGAGTGGATTACAATTTGGTTACATTAAGTTTTGATGAAGCCGATAGTTCAGAAATTGCTACAAAAAAACAAGAAAAATACACAGAAAACCTTGGGGAAGACGAAGAATGGAGTTTCTTCGTGGCTAATCGTGGAAGCATTGAAGCGATTACTGAATCAGTCGGATTTAAATTTACTAGAGATGGGGATGAATTTGCTCATCCTGCGGGTATAATAGTTCTAACAAAAAATAGAAAAGTTTCTAGATATTTGCCTGGCGTCCTTTTTGATCCTAAAGATTTCAACCTGGCTCTGCTAGAAGCTTCAGATGGGGTCATTGGACGTTCTTCATTATCGGACAGAGTCCTTCTTTATTGTTACGATTTTGACCCTGTGGGTAAAAAATACGCCCTACAGGCTTTGAATGTTATTAAGCTTGGTGGTGCAGTAACTTTATTGTGCCTGGGGGTGTTTTTGGGCTTTATGTGGCTTAAGGAAAAAGGAGGAAGAAATAAATGAACTGGTTACCGCCTGCCGCTTCTACTTTTGCATACAACGTGGATTTCGTCTTAACTTTGATTACTGTCATCTCTGTAGTTTCATGTGTGTTAATCGCCTTCTTGCTTATTTATTTTGTAATAAAATATAGAAGAAGATCCGATAATGATCCTACTCCGGCTATAACACACGATAGTTTTTTAGAAACCCTCTGGACGGTAATACCAACTATATTGTGCATAGTTATTTTTATTTACGGATATATTTACTACGATGAATATACAACCACCCCTAAAAACGCATATGAGATTAATGTTACTGCAAAAAAGTGGATGTGGTCTTTCGATTATCCCAATGGAAAAAAAACACTAAATGAATTATATGTGCCACTTGACCAGCCTATTAGGCTTGTAATGCAATCAGAAGATGTCCTACATAGTTTTTTTGTTCCCGCATTCCGAGTTAAACAAGACACGATTGGTAATCGATATACATTTATCAACTTTACTGCTACTGAGGAGGGAGTTTATAAATTATATTGCACTGAGTATTGTGGAGCTGGACACTCAAATATGGATGGCAAAGTACACGTGTTAGGCAAGGCTCAATATGCGGCTTGGGAATCTAACTCAGAGGCGGATGTTGTACGAGCCTCGGCTGACCTCTCGTTAGATAAAATCGGTAAGGAGCTCCATCAGAGTGCGGGATGCGTTGCTTGTCACAATGTCAATGGAGCCGATGGTGGTCTTGGACCAACATGGAAAGGTTTATTTGGTACAAAAAGAAAATTTGAAGATGGCAGTTCTCTTGTGGCAGATGAAAACTACCTAAGAGAATCTATAGAAATTCCAACGGCAAAAATGGTTAAGGGTTACCAGCCCATAATGCCTGCCTATAAAGGTGTCTTGGATGACTCTCAGATAACTGCACTAATTGCGTATATTAAGACGTTAAAATAGGGAGCGAATAGAATATGTCTAGCGATAATGAGAAAAATTACTTAGAAAACGGCAAAGGCTTCTCTTCGTGGTTCTTTACCATGGATCATAAACGATTAGGGGTGATGTATCTTTGTGCAATCAGTGTATTTTTTATCCTCGCATCAATTGCATCTTTCCTTTTAAGGATTGAGCATCTGTCGCCCGGCCAAACAATCATAGATGCACATACCTACAACGTTTTGTTCACTTTGCATGGCGCAATGATGGTATTTTTATTTATTGTTCCTGGGGTTGCGGCTAGCTTTGGAAACTTTTTAATCCCCCTTATGATTGGAGCAAGGGATGTAATCTTCCCTAAATTAAATTTATACAGTTTTTGGATTTACTGTTTGGGGGCTTTAGTTCTTCTGGTTTCTCTTGCTGCGCCTGTGGACACTGGTTGGACATTCTATACCCCATATTCTATTGAGTCAGGAACCAATGTCATTCTTGTAACCACAGGAATTTTTATCTTAGGGTTCTCCTCGATTTTAACTGGAATAAACTTTATCGTTACTATTCATAAATTACGAGCTCCAGGTTTGACGTGGGACAATCTTCCTCTTTTTTGTTGGGCCGCATATGCTACATCTCTTCTGCAAGTTTTAGCAACACCCGTAGTTGCAATAACGTTGGTATTGCTTATGGGAGAACGGTATTTTGGACTAGGATTTTTTGATCCCTCAAAAGGCGGGGACCCCGTTCTGTTTCAACATTTCTTTTGGTTTTACTCTCACCCAGCAGTTTATATCATGATTCTTCCAGCTATGGGAATCGTCTCTGAGATAATCCCTGTGTTTTCGAGAAAACCCATTTTCGGATACAAAGCCATTGCCTATTCAAGTCTTTCTATAGCGTTGATAAGTTTCCTTGTTTGGGGACACCATATGTTTACAAGTGGTCAATCAAAATTCATGAATATACTTTTTTCTGCTATTACTTTTGCCGTGGCTATCCCAACTGCCATAAAAGTTTTTAATTGGTTATGGACCATGTATAAAGGATCGATAGAGCTTAGTTCTGCTATGTTATACTCACTAGCCTTTGTCTTCTTATTCACGATTGGAGGGCTAACAGGTTTGTACTTGGGAGCGCTCGCAGCGGATATTCATCTTCATGATACATATTTTGTTGTTGCGCATATGCATTATGTTATGATTGGTGGCACCGTTTTTGGTTTTTTTGCAGCTCTTCATTTCTGGTATCCAAAAATGTGGGGCAAGATGTTTGATGAATTCAAAGCAAAAATCGCTTTCGTTCTAATCTTTATAGGTTTTAATGTTACTTTTTTCCCCCAATTCATAATGGGGACTCTTGGTATGCCTAGAAGGTATTTCAATTATGATCCGGAGTTTACATTTCTTCATCAGCTCTCAACCTATGGAACATGGATTCTTGGAATTGGCTTCATTGTGATGTTGTATGCTTTTCTCAAGCCTATTTCAAAAGCGGAGGCTAATCCATATAAATCGACATCTCTAGAGTGGAGCATGATGTCGCCTCCACCGACTTTGAATTTTGATGAAATTCCTACCGTGACGGGGTCTACTTATGCTTATGGTACTAAGCAAGAAGTTGACTAATGAAAAATGGAATATAGACTACTCAGGGCTATGGTTTCTGCCAAACCCAATTGAGCTGAACGGGAGTTAGGATATGGGACTGGTTAGTATGACTTCAAAATTCTTT
>CAJXCX010000003.1:0-21351 GCA_913051685.1 uncultured Spirochaetales bacterium | reverse complement strand
GATAGTTAGGAACAAAGTAGCTCAGGCCCCAATAAGATATCATACAAAAACTTGTGAGTAACGTAGCCTTGATCAACATGGGTCTTAAGTCACCCTTAAAGATTTGCAATAAAGTAAATTCCTGTTTTGTTCTATTTCTTTCCGCTGAAGACTTTCGCCAAATCTCAGGCTCTTCACAAACTCTTCGTACATAAAAAACTAGTAGTGCCGGAAGCACACCGAGAAAAAACAAGACTCTCCAACTTTCCACAGGGAAATCTTTATCAAAGAATGGAAGCATGTTTAAATTAAAAGAAGTAATAGGTAAAACAAAAGTTGCGAGTATAGCGGCTAAAATAAAACCAAAACCCCAGCCACTTTGAACCATACCAACAACCTTTCCTCTGTGTTGTTTAGGCCAACTTTCAGCAACTAATATCTCTCCAGACGCCCATTCTCCACCCATGCCCAAGCCAAGGAGGAATCTACACACAATAAAAAAGCCTATGGTTGGAGCAAAAGCCGAAAACATAGTAAACAATGAATAAATTAGAATAGAATAAGTTAAAGCTCTTATTCGACCAACATAGTCAGAAATTATCCCAAAAACTATTCCACCAAGCGCAGATGAGGCAAGAGTAATGCTAAATAAAAAAGCCGCCTGAGTTGGATTTAAATCAAACGATTGAGCTATAAATTTAAATGCAAAAACATATAGAAGAAGGTCCATGGCATCCAGTGTCCAACCAAGAAAGGCCGCAATAAAGGTTTTCCACTGCTTTGAATTAATATCTCGTGTCCAGTCCAGCATCAGAACATGGTACAAAATTAAGATTTGTTAGTCAAACTAGACTTTTTAAAATCTATTGCATAAGAAAGAAACGTTGTTAAAATTTGAAAATGGACGAGCTATCAGTTTTTATCGAAACCCATGGTTGTCAAATGAACGAGTACGATTCGGATAGAATTCTTAATTCCTTATCCGCTGTTCCGGTCAAGAACCCTTCTAACGCCGATATAATAATAGTTAATACTTGTGCAATAAGGGAAAAGGCTAATCACAAAGCCGTAAGTGCGGTGGGAAAATATAAAAATCTCAAAAAATCTAATCCAAATCTATTAATAGGTATGGCTGGATGCGTTGCTCAGCTTTACGGAAATAAACTTATCAAACAAATTCCTCATCTTGATTTTGTAGTTGGTCCAAGAGGTATACCCAAATTAATGGACATGATTAATAATTTGAAAAATTCAATGGATATCAAGAGAGTGGAGACCTCCATTGATATTGAAGAAGTATTCGAAATTAACCCATATCATGAAACAGGAAAGGTTAACGGTTTTGTCTCGATACAACAAGGGTGTAACAAGAAGTGCGCATATTGCATTGTTCCAACAGTTAGAGGTACGGAAGTCAATAGACCACTTAAGGATATACTTGAAGAATCAAGATTGTTAATTAATCGAGGAGCAAAAGAACTTACCTACATTGGTCAAACCGTTAATTCTTGGAAATACAATGGAGAGAAATTTCATAATTTACTAAATCATCTTCAAGAACTTGATGGCTTAGAAAGAATTAGATTTACTACTTCGTTCCCTCGAGACGTTACCACGAAAATGATTGATGCAATGAAAAATAACCCGAAGGTTTGCAAGCATTTACATCTTCCCGTTCAATCAGGGTCAGATAAAGTTCTTAAATCAATGAATAGAACATACTCGATTGCTTGGTACAAAGACAGTGTAAACAAACTAAAAGATGCCATACCGGATCTGAGCATTTCCACAGATGTAATAGTTGGTTTCTCCAATGAGAACGATAACGATTTTGAACAAACTATGGAGCTCGTGGAAGAAATAAAATTCGATACAATTTATTCATTCAAATACTCTATTAGGCCTGGGACTCAGGGAGAAAAAATGGATTTTCATGTTCCAGATGAAATCGCGTCAAATAGACTCCTTAGGCTTCAAGAAAGACAAAAGGAAATATCCCTAGAGAGCAATATGAAAGATACAAATAGAACTTACGAAGTCCTAATTGAAGGAGTCAGCAGAAACAATCCAGATGATTTGTTTGGAAGAACAACTCATAATAAAGTCGTAAATATAAGAAATCTTGATAAAAGTTATATCGGAAAAATGATTAATGTGAACATCAAAGAAGCATTTCAGAATTCTTTAGTCGGTGAAATACTCTAGAGAAATCGCATAGAATTAGATTTAGTTTGATGTTATCATGATTTTTTTATGCACTTTCAGGATTTAATCTTAAGATTACAAGAATTTTGGGTCAAAAAGGGGTGCGTTATTCTTCAACCTTACGATCTCGAGAAGGGGGCAGGAACATTTCATCCTGGAACTTTCTTGAGATGCTTAGGCAAGACTCCTTGGTCGGCTGCCTATGTTGAACCTTGTAGAAGGCCTACAGATGGAAGATATGGTGAGAATCCGAACAGATTGCAGCATTACTACCAATTTCAAGTAGTTATTAAACCTTCAGTAAAAAACATACAGGATTTGTACTTAGAAAGTCTGAACGAACTTGGAATAAATACCAAAAAACATGATATCAGATTTGTCGAAGACGATTGGGAATCTCCCACCTTGGGCGCATGGGGTTTAGGATGGGAAGTGTGGCTTGATGGAATGGAGATTACTCAATTTACTTATTTTCAACAGGCTGGTGGCTTTGATTTGGACCCGATAACTGTGGAAATCACATATGGTACCGAAAGAATTGCCATGTATCTTCAGAAAGTTCAAAGCGTATACGATTTGAATTGGTCAAAAAAGGTTAAATATTCCGATATTCACTTTCGAACAGAATACGAATTCTCGAAATATAATTTTGAGATTGCTAATGTAGATATGCTAAAAAGATTCTTTGATGAGTCAAAAAAAGAGTGCGAGAATCTTTTAGTGAACAACCTACCCCTTCCCGCATATGATTACTGTTTAAAATGTTCTCATTTGTTTAATTTACTTGATGCAAGAGGAAGTATCAGTGTTACACAACGAGCAAAATATATATTGGAAATTAGAGAGCTGGCTAAGAAAGCTGCGGGTCTCTATTTGGAAATTTATGAAAAAAAATAGTCAGAATTTAGATTTCCTTCTGGAAATTTTCACCGAAGAAATACCAGCTAGGCTTGTAAACGAGTTAGGTGCACAATTAGAGAGTAATTTTCTTGACGAACTAGATAAAAACTCAATTAATTATTCTGATATCAACGCATATTACACTCCTCGTAGACTTGTTGTTTTAATCAAAGGATTAACTTCGAAACAAAAGGATTATGAAGAATTCCTACTGGGGCCCCCAAAGAAAATTTCGATGGACGACAAAGGGGAACTTCTCAAGCCAGCCTTGTCTTTCCTGAAAAAAAATCGCATAAAAGCGAAGCAACTTAAAATAACAAATAAAAATGGTAACGAATTTATATCCGTGAATAAGAAAGTAAGAGGAATTAATACAAAAGATTTTCTAGCTAGTACCATAGTTGGTTCCATAAAATCAATTAAAAATAAAAAATTTATGCGATGGGGCCAGAATAACATCGAATTCATACGACCAATTAGAAACATCTTCGCATTGTTTGGTAAAAATCCAATCAAAATAAGAATTGACGACATAAATAATCAGCAAGTCGTTCTTGGGCACAGATTTTATTCTAATCGAGGTAAGAAAATTAGTTCAATCCGTCAATATTTAGAATATATGAAAAAAAGCTCTGTGGTCCTCGACTTCGAAGAAAGAAAAGAAATAATTATCAGTCAAATAAAAAAAATAGAAAAAAAATCTAAATTCTTCGTTGACATTGATGAAGAATTATTAAATCACGTAGCAAATTTAACCGAATATCCAAATGTTTTAAAAGGTAAATTTGATAAAGAATTTTTAAAAATACCTAATGAAGTAAATATATCTGTGATGAAGAATCATCAAAAATATTTCCCGGTATTTAAGGATAAAAAATATTCTAGGCTGGATTCGAATTTCATCTTTGTCGCAGGCTCCCCGTTTATCGATAAAAATGTTGTAATTTCGGGAAACGAGAAAGTTATCAGGGCAAGATTGAACGATGCAAAATTCTTTTATGATGAAGATAAAAAAACAGGCCTTCTTAATCTCTCAAAGAAATTATCGGCCATAACTTTCATTGATGGAATAGGCACTTATCAAAATAAGCATCGAAGGATATATCAAATTACACAGAGACTAGCACAAAGTCTTGGATTAAACAGTAAAGATTTAGATATTAACTTAGAACTTTGCTGCAGTTTAATCAAAGCCGATCTTTCCTCTCAAATGGTCTACGAGTTCCCCGAGCTTCAAGGTGTTATGGGGAAGTATTATTATCAAGACCTCGATAAAAACATATCTCAAATTATCGAACAACACTATTTGCCGAGAGGAAGAAGCGATATTCTTCCAAAAGGAGATATGTCCAAATTAATAAGTATCGCCGACAAACTAGATACAATATCATCATGTTTTTATTTGGGTATGAACCCAACGGGTAGTTCAGACGCATATGGACTTCGTAGGAATAGTATAGGTATAATTAGGATAGCTGAAGGTCTTGATAGAAATATAGATTTAATTGAAATCTTAAATTTTTCGCTCACCAAAGTTGAAGAAAGTGGTGGGAAAGTAGTTAATGAGGAAAATAAAAGTAGGTTAATAGAATTTTTCAACGAAAGAATACGGAACTACTTTGTTGAGAATGGATTTAATAATGCTATTGTGAATTCGTTAATCAATAATGAATTCCAGGTAAGAGATGTTAAATCTATTTTACAGAAGGCGATGGTTCTCAGGAAATACGAAGGGAAAAGTGAGTTAATGTCAGCTATCGAAATATTTAAGAGATTAAGAAATATAACCAGAGAGAATAGCAGGGTAGATATCGAAAAAACTCTCCTGAAAGACAATTTTGAACTCTCTCTATATGATAATTTAAAAAGACTTGAAGATTCTCTTTCCTTTGAATCAATTGCCGAGAGTCCCGAAATGTCTTTAAAACAAATTTTAGATACGGCCCCTTCGTTGTCAAAGTTCTTTGATAACGTGCTTGTAATGGACAAAAATGAGGAGCTAAAACAGAACAGATTGAATCTTTTAACAAGGATGAAAAACGTCATTTCTGGATTTGCTAATTTTTCAGAAATATAAGAGGAGCACCAAACGTGGGCAGTAAAAGAAATTCGAGAAAGTTTGTTTATTTTTTTGGTAACAAAAAAGCTGATGGAAGTGGCTCAATGAAAGAAGTCCTTGGAGGAAAAGGTGCGGGTTTAGCTGAAATGACTGAAATAGGTATAAACGTACCTCCCGGATTTACAATCTCCACCAAAGCTTGTGGAATGTTCTATAAAAATAAAAGAAAAACGCCGAAACAAATAATCGACGGAATAAAACAAAATCTATCTAAGCTTGAAAAAATGACTGGTAAGAATTTTGGAAGCACGTCGAACCCTTTGTTGGTCTCGGTAAGATCTGGTGCAATGTTCTCTATGCCCGGAATGATGGACACAATCCTAAACCTAGGATTAAACGATAAAACTGTAATAGCATTAAGCAAAAAGACGAAAAATCCACGATTTGCATGGGATGCATACAGAAGATTCATTCAGATGTTCGCAGATGTAGTCTTAAAAATAGACAAGAATCTGTTTGAAGAAATGTTGGAAACTTTAAAGAAAAAAGAAGATGCAAAACATGATATCGATCTCGACGATGTAGCACTAAAAACACTCGTTCAAAATTATAAAAAACTTGTTAAATCAAAAACTGGCGCACAGTTCCCTCAAAATCCAGCCGACCAGCTTATAAAAGCAATCAATGCGATTTTTCTCTCTTGGAATAACAACAGGGCTATTTTTTACAGAAAAAAATACGATATCCCCTCAGATATTGGTACTGGGGTAACTGTCCAATCAATGGTTTTTGGGAATATGGGCACAAAGTGTGGGACTGGGGTTGGTTTTACCAGGAACCCTTTGTCAGGCGAAAAAGAACTTTTCGCCGAATATTTGTTAAATGCTCAGGGTGAAGATGTCGTAGCAGGAATTAGGACTCCCAAGAACATAAGGACAATGCAGAGGGAGATGAGAAAAGTACACTTGCAAATTGAACATACCGCAAAGATTTTAGAGCGACACTTTCGAGACATGCAGGATTTCGAATTTACAATTGAAGATGAAACACTCTACCTCTTGCAGACAAGATCAGGGAAGCGGTCCGGTATTGCCGCCGTGAAGATTGCGTGTGATATGGTCAAAGAAAGATTGATCTCTAAAGAGGAAGCTGTAATGAGAGTAGAGCCAGAACATTTAGAGCAATTTTTATTTCCAATATTCAATCCTGACGATAAGAAAAAATTCGAAGAACTTACCAAAGGTTTGGCCGCATCTCCCGGAGCTGCGTCGGGAAGAGTTGCACTCGATGCCCAAACCGCTGTTGAGATGAGCAAAGAGGGGACCAGAGTTGTCTTGGTTACAAAAGAGACCAGTCCTGATGATATCCACGGTATGGCCGCATCTCACGGAGTACTGACGGCAAGAGGTGGAAGAACAAGTCACGCCGCTGTCGTGGGAAGACAAATGGGAAAAGTTTGTGTTGTAGGTGCAGAAGAAATCAAAGTCGACTTACCTTCCAGGTCTTTCAAAGTAAAAGAAAAAATAATTAAAGAAGGCAATTATATTTCCATTGATGGATTTGATGGAAGAGTATATTCTGGTGATATTCCAGTAGTAGCATCTGAAGTAATTCAAGTTATGCAAGGAAACATGAAAGAAAGGGCATCTGAAAGATATTCGATTTTTTCCACCGTACTAAAATGGGCGGATAAGTTTAGAAAACTGAGAATTAGAACCAATGCAGATGTTCCAGTTGACGCAGAGGTGGCTATCAAGTTTGGAGCAGAAGGTATCGGTTTGTGTAGAACGGAGCATATGTTCTTTGCCGAGAATAGAATAAAAATCATGCAAGATATGATTCTTGCAACATCATTAAATGATAGAATCTCTCATCTTGATAAACTTCAAGAGATGCAAAGAGAAGATTTTATCGGACTTTTTACAGCAATGGATGGGTTGCCTTGTACAATTAGATTGCTAGATCCACCATTACATGAATTTTTACCCAAAAGGGACGACTTAATGTTAGAAATTAAGGAATTAGAGATTAGTGGTGATCTAAGACTTGCTAAGAAAAAGAAAAAACTCCTAGACAGAGTTGAAGAGCTTCACGAATTTAATCCTATGTTGGGCCTTAGAGGTTGTCGATTAGGAATTACGATGCCAGAAATTACAAGAATGCAGGTACGGGCAATTTTCGAGGCAGCCATTATAGTATCTAAAAGAAAAATCAAAGTATATCCTGAAATAATGGTCCCATTGGTTGGAATGGTATCCGAAATTAAATTTCAAAAAGATATCATCAATAAAATTGCTAAAGAAGTTTTAGGAAAAAAGAGGATTAATTATCTCGTGGGTACTATGATTGAAGTTCCACGGGCTGCTGCTGTTGCAGATCAAATTGCAAAAGAAGCAGAATTTTTCTCATTTGGTACAAACGACTTGACTCAAACAGTTTTTGCTTATTCAAGAGATGATTCCGTAAAATTTATTAATACATATATGGAAACCAAAGTTGATATTGACGGAAAAACGACGGAAATACTTGAAAGAGACCCCTTTACAAGTATCGATGTTCATGGAGTTGGTGAATTCATGAAAATTGGACTTAAAAAAGGAAGATCAACCAGGAAAAATCTAAAAATCGGCATTTGTGGTGAACATGGTGGTGATCCTGCATCGATTGAATTTTGTCATCAGATTGGTCTTGATTACGTTAGCTGTTCTCCATTCAGAGTACCAATTGCAAGACTTGCAGCTGCTAGAATAGCACTTAAGAGCTCTAGTTAGCCATTGATGTCGCCCTAACTTCCCTAACAACAGTGATTTTTACATTACCTGGGTAGGCTACTTCCTCTTCTATTTTTTTGGCAATATTATGAGATAGAATCGTCGCTTCATCGTCATTGATTTTGTCACTTTCCACCATGACTCGTACTTCCCTACCGGCTTGGATGGCAAAGCATTTATCAACTCCATTAAAAGATAATCCTATATCCTCAAGCTCTTTGACTCTTTTAAGATAAGCTTCATAAGATTCTTTTCTTGCACCTGGTCTTGCAGCTGAAATTGCATCAGAAGCTTGCACCAAAACAGTATATAGACTAGAAGGGTTATCCGAGTGTGACGATTCAACGGCTTCTATAACCTCAGGTGGTTCATGGTATTTTTTAACCAAATCCGCTCCAATATCTACGTGATTGCCTTCCATCTCATGGTCAACAGATTTACCTATGTCATGTAATAATCCCGCTCTCTTGGCCAGTTTAGGATCTAATCCCACTTCCGATGCCAGAACTCCACAAATCTGAGCCACTTCCAAAGAGTGGTCTAGAATATTTTGAGAATACGAACTTCTGTATCTCATTTTACCTACAAGTTTAACCAGCTCGGGGTTCATATTGCTAACACCAATCTCTAGTATTGCATTTTCTCCTAATTGTTGAATTTCTTTACCTAATTGTTCTTCAACTTCTTCAACAATTTCTTCAATTCTTCCTGGATGAATCCTTCCATCATCAAGCAATTTTGTTATTGATCTCGATGCAATCTCTCTCCTGATAGGATTATGCGAAGAAACTGTAACTATACCAGGGGTATCATCAATAATAATGTCAACTCCAGTTTTAAGCTCGATTGTCCTAATATTTCTTCCTTCTCTGCCGATAATTCTCCCTTTCATATCATCACTAGGAAGCGTTACAACGGATGATGTTTTTTCCGAAGTATAAGATGCGGCATATTTTTGTATCGCTAATGCGATAATACTTTTAGCTTTACCTTCCGCATCTTCTTTGAGGTTATTTTCTATTTCTTTAATTTTTCTAGCCGCCAGTATATTCGCTTCATCCTCTATGGTATTGAGAAGTTCCTGTTTAGCCTCTTCCCTGGTTAAACCCGAAATATTTTCTATCTTTAATTTTGCATCCTCCAATATCGCATCTAATTCATCTTCTTTGGCTCTGTATTTTAATTCGGTTTCATTACATGCTTGTTCTTTTAACTCTAACTGAGCCTCCTTCCTGGTTAGTTCAGTCTGATTTGCGTTAAAACCTTTTTCTTTTTCTGATAAATGCTTCTCCTGATCTGCTAAAGATTTTTTTATTATCTCAACCTCTTCTTTCGCTTGGTTAATCTGAGAGGATTTGAATTGTTTAACTTTCTTTTCCGCTTCTTTAATAATTTTTAGAGATTTATTTTTTGCGGTGGCAATTATTTGCTCAGATTCATCCTCTTTAGCTTTAATATCTTTCATAAGACGATTCCTACTTATCAGCCAAAATACGCCAAATCCTATGACAAAACATGCTATGTAAATCGCAATTGTAATAATGTTCATATTTTCCTCCTAGTTTATTGTTACTATTTGCTTTTCCGTGAAAACCTTCCTAACTTTTATATCGTGTTTCTCCCCGAATTCTTTCTTGATTAGTTGGAAATCAAATACAAGAGAATATATTTTGTTTCTGGAGATATTCTGAAGTTCCTTGTCGTAGAAACCTTTACCGAATCCCAATCTGGAGCCAGAAACATCTATGGCCACCGCAGGGATAATAAATAAGTCAACATCGGCAATATTGACATACTCATTACTGATTGGTTCTTTTGTTCCAAAACGTCCCGGCAGAAAATCATCAATAGAATTTGCTTTAGCAAAAACCATTTTTCCATCAATAATTTTTGGGTAAAAGATATTCTTGTTTAATTTACGTGCTTCAGCATCTACAAGTCCGGTATCGACTTCGCCTTTGATGGAATTATACAGGACGATATTTCTAAATTTTGATGATTTAAACAATAAATCATCAAAAAGAAAGGTGGAGATTCGTTCTGATTGTAATCCAATAGTTGAACTTTGTAATTTACTTCTTTCAGCTCGAATATACTCTCTTAACGCAAACTTATCAAGAGAACTTTGATATAATAGAAGAGATTCTTTCACTATCCTTTTCCTTATCTTTTTTTAAGGAAAGGATTTCGTAGACCGCATTAACCAAAAGGAGATTGGATACCTCCAACGAAGAGACCGAGAGTCGCTCGAGCTTGTGCTCTGAGTACTTTGTATTTATATATTCTTCAATTTCGTTTAAAATTTTGTCGCTACATTCTGTTTTAAACTTTAAACTTCTTCCCAAACAATTTAAATGTAGCTCCTTCACTAAATATCTAAATCTCTTACCACTCTGTCTAATTCACCAAGAATAGAACCAATTTCATTCTTATAATTACTACTCTCTTTCTGTAAGTCCAGATAGTCTTTATTCAGTTTCTCAATTTCGTTTTCCAGACTTGATATCTTACTCCGCAGCTCTGATTCTTGCTCTACTGCATCCTTAACCTTTTTATCAAGGATATCAATGATATCCATGATATAATTCTATCCCATAACAAAGAGTTTACAAGCTGAGTTTATAGATGATTGGACCAAAAATTAGAAGAAAGCTAGAGAGCGCCGAAAAGGAGCTTAATACCATTGATTCGCAACTTTCATCTCCAAATTTGAGCTCCAATTCTATCAAAGAACTCTCTAAAAAGAGAGGTTCAATCTCAGAGTTGGTAGGATATTTTCAACAGCTTAAGAAATTGGAATCTTTAATAAGGGAAAATCAGAATCTATCCGATGATATAGATTTAAAAGAGCTTGCAGAAGAAGAACTAGAGAGCCTAGAAGGTCAGCTTAAAGAAGTTGAGAAAAAAATTGAAGATGAATTTAAGCCAAAAGATCCAATGGATTCAAAAAATGTAATTTTAGAAATAAGGGCTGGTACCGGGGGGGACGAGGCAGCCCTATTTGCAAGCGATTTGCTTAGAATGTATTTGCGATATGCCGAGCGCAAAGAATGGAAGAGCGAAATAATCAACAAGAGTGAGATTGGTCTTGGAGGAATCAAAGAAGGAATTGTTTCGATAAGTGGAAAAGATATTTATTCTTTTATGAAGTTTGAAAGTGGCGTACATAGAGTTCAGAGGGTGCCTCTTACCGAAACTAGCGGACGAATCCATACTTCGACAGCCACAGTTGTAGTCTTACCTGAAATAGACGAAGTAGAAATAGAAATTAACGAAAAGGATTTGAGGGTTGATACCTATAGAGCATCTGGCGCTGGAGGGCAGCATGTCAATAAAACAGATTCTGCAATAAGAATTACCCATGAGCCTTCAGGTATCGTGGTTCAGAATCAAGATGGAAAATCCCAGCATAAGAACAAGCAAAGAGCGATGAGATTATTGAGGGCTAAACTTTTTGAGAATGAACAGACAAAACAACAAAAGGATATATCTAAAACGAGAAAAAGTTTGATAGGAGGGGGAGACAGAAGCGAAAAGATACGAACTTATAATTTTCCACAGGGACGCGTAAGTGACCATAGAATCAATGTAACCCTTCACAAACTTGATTACATACTTGATGGAGATCTAGACGAGCTTAACAAAGAACTAGTTAAAAACTATCAGAAAGAAATAAGTGAAGCGATATAATGCAGATAACAATCCTTGTTCCAACTCTATACATAATATCGTTTATTTTGAATTTATATTATACAGTCTCTGGTAAATCAAAATTTTCTCAAATTGGACATTATCTTTTTGTTCTGGCCATTTGCACTCAGGCAGCCCTGTTGGCGTACAAAGAAGTTGACTATTCTCTGAAGAGTTTAGAAGTTAATCTTTTTGTAATCACATTTCTCCTTTCTATATCAGCCTACTTGTTTATACGTCCAAAACTTGGGAACCTATACTCTCTTTTCGTCTCCCCAGTGGCGTTTGTCTTAACGACTCCTATGGCTTTAAGTGTCAATCAAAACAACAATTTGTCTTTTGATAACAACGTATTGATATCACATGTGCTGCTTAATTTGCTTTCGCATACTATTCTTCTTGTTTCTGTCATATTCAGTCTAATGTTTTTATATCAACATGCGAATATAAAAAATAAAAAAATTCATAGAATTGAGAGGCTACCTAGCCTGTCTCTTATAGAACGAGTCAATTTTTTGTTGATTAGCTCGTCTTTTCCTCTGATGACAATAGGCTTTATATTTGGACTTGTTCTATCAAAAAATCAAATTGGGGAATATTGGTTTGGCACGGTTGCCACAATCTCTACTATATCATGGAGTATTTATTTCATATTAATCCTACTAAAATCAATATATAAAATCAGCGGTTTAAAGATTGCGTACGCATCAATATTCGGTTTTATGACAATCTTACTTGGATACGCACTCATGTACCTTCTCGATTTACCTTCACATAATTTTACTTACTAGGAAGAAATTTTTGTTGCGGGAGAGACTAAAGCTCTCCACAACAAAAAAAATTACATATTGTGTCCACCATTGATACTTAGATTAGTCCCTGTAATCCAAGAAGCCGCAGAAGAACACAAATAAAGAACAGCTAATCCAATTTCATCAGCATATCCAAATCTTCCCATAGGGATATCATCCTTAATCCCTGCCAAAAGATCAGGCGGAACAGTATGAAGCATATCGGTTTCAACAAAACCAGGTGACACAGTATTAACTCTAATATTATCTTTGGCGAGCTCCCTAGCTAAACTTTTTGTAAATCCGTACATACCACTTTTCGTTGCAGCATAATTCGATTGCCCGATATTTCCAGTTTCACCAATAATAGAGGAAATGGAAACAATTACGCCAGAACCAGCATCTCGCATATGAGGAACAACGGCTTTGGACATATTAAATAAAGCTCCTAAATTTGTATTAATAACCTCACTCCATTCTTCTTGGGACATCCTGCTGAAAGTTATATCTCTATTGATACCGGCATTATTGACCAAAAAATCAATTTTGCCATACTTCTCTATAGCTTCTTCACCTAAGGCCTGGCAAGCCTCAAAGTCTTTGACATCAGCTTGGACAATTATAGCTTCCGAGCCCAAAGCGGTTACTTCTTCAGCCGTAATTTCCGCCGCTTCTTGATTGCTAACATAATTAAGAACAAGCTTGGCTCCGGCTTCGGCAAAAGCCAGCGCACATTGCTTCCCTATACCCCTAGAACTACCTGTCACAATTGCTACTTTATCCTTAACATCGTACAAATTTTCAATCATTATAAAAAACCTCCCTTTATTGCATTGGTTAATTCTATACAAAAAAAGATTATTTATCTACAAATTTACTCTATTGTTATACTTCGAATCGTTTAATATAATCAGGATATGAATAATTTTGTCAAATCTCATGGTCTTGGCAATGACTATATAGTGATTGATGAAAAAAAACTTACCATTAAGTTAAACAAAGCATTAATCAAAAAGATATGTAACAGAAACTATGGGATTGGGTCAGACGGTTTATTGTTGGTGGTTCCCTCGAAGAAGGCCGATTTTGGCCTAAGAATATTTAATCCCGATGGATCAGAGGCAGAAAAAAGTGGAAATGGGTTAAGGATTTTTTCAAAATTCTTATATGATAATAAATATACAAAGAAACGAGTTTTTACCATAGAGACTAGGGGCGGGGTAGTTAAGAGTGAGATAATGAGAAGTTCAAAAGTGTCCAATATGGTAAAAGTCGAAATGGGGCACGCTAGTTTTGAATCAAAAAAGATTCCTCTTTTGTCAAATAAAAAATTGGCCATCAATGAAAAAATAAAAATTAAAGGGGAGGAGCTCGTCTTTACTGCTGTAACAGTAGGTAATCCTCATTGTGTAATCTTCAAAGATAAAATAACCCCAGAGGATGTAACAAAATATGGACCGTTGCTTGAGAAGAACAGAAGGTTTCCTAAAAGAATCAATATTCAGTTTGCCCAAGTAATTTCAAGAAACAGAGTAAAAATTGAGATATGGGAGAGAGGGGCTGGATATACATTGGCATCTGGGAGTAGCTCTTGCGCAGTAGTGTCGGCAGGTCACAAGTTAGGTTTGTTAAATAAAAGAGTTAGAGTCGAAATGCAAGGTGGTTTTTTGTTTATTGAAATTGATGACTCTCAGAATCTCATAATGGAGGGGCCAGTTGAGCAAATTTGTTCGGGTGAGATTAGTTTCGTTTAGATATGCGAAAAGCACTAAAAGCCAAATTCATTCTTTTTGGTGACAAGGAACCTCTACATGACTACTCAGTCATTATCAACAAGGAAAGAATAGAAAAGATTATTCCAAATTCAGAAATAGATAAAAGTGCATACACGGTAATTAATTTAGGGGACTCCGTATTGATGCCGGGTTTTGTAAACGCCCATATTCATCTCGAATTAAATTGGGTTAGAAAAAAATTAACCTCATTTAATTCTTTTTCTTCGTGGTTGGAACAAATTATAAATCTCAAAAAGCAAAACAATAATAGAGAAGTGATAACTCAGTCTGTTCAACAATCATTGAAAGAAACAATCAATTCCGGCGTTACGACAATTGGTCAGATAAGTTCGTATAGTGGATTAGACTTCGAAGAAATAGTTAAAAGTAAGATAAGAACCGTGTATTTTTTTGAAATAGCAAATTCAACCATCTCACGTATAAATCAACACTTCTTTAAAAACCTAAGGAGTTTAAATAAAAAAAGTAATGGCATGTTTGCTTTAAAGTTGTTTCCTCATTCAATTTATTCACTTGATACTGTGACACTGGAAGAAATACTAACAAAGGGCCACAACGAAAAAATAAATCTAGGTATACATCTTTCCGAAAGCAAAGATGAAGTCAGGCTAATTCAAAAAAAGAAGAATGCATTCGAAGATGTAATTTTTCCAATACTAGAAAGGAGACCGAGAATAAAAATCAGGGGGAATTCTCCATTATCCTATCTGCATAAACTCAATAAATATAAATCCAATATAGTTTTAGTTCATATGAACAACCTGCTTAAAGAGGATTTGAAAATATTAGAAAAACAGAAGTATCCCGTTGTTTTATGTCCCAGAAGTAATTTGTTTCTAAATCAAAAAATGGCTGATTTAAATTTCTTTCTGAATTACGAGAAAACTGGAATAGGGACAGATGGGCTTTCTAGTAATTTCTCAATAAATTTCTTAGATGAAATAAAATTCTTGTATCTACACTCGAAGAGGTTCATTAAAAAAAATCCTGAAAAAATTGTACTTGAAAAAGCTACCCTCGGCGGAGCTAGGGCTCTTGGCATCGACAAACTTGTAGGAACAATAGAAAAAAATAAAAAAGCAGACCTAATAGCTTTTAGAATAAAGAACAATGACCCCTTTATGTCTGTAATTGATTCAAATAATAATGATTTAAAATTATCGATTATTAACGGGGAAATTATTAAGTCACAATAATATCAAGTTTAATATTTTTTTTGATTAATCCTTTTGTAAAAGCTGAGTCGTACATAAACTTAAGCCCCTTAATGCCTCTGTAATTCAAGTCCAACGTATCTCTGTTGACATACATAAGAACAAATTCCCGGGCCACGCTTCTCGATACACCCCTACCAAACTCCATGGCATAATCAAGCGCTTCATCGATATTGGATAAAGCATAAGCAATGCTCCGTTTGACTAGTTGGGAAACTTCAATTTGAATCTCTAAATCTAAAGACCTACTGATAACATTCAAGCCGAGAGGGATAGGATGTTCGCATTCCTCGTACCAAAGTTTAGGTAAATCTAACAATAGCTTCAAACCAAAATCTTCGAAAGTGAGTTGGCCTTCGTGTATAACTAATCCCGCATCCACCTCCGAATTAAGTACCGCTGGGATAATTTGATCAAAATCATATTGTATAAATTCAGCATCGTTACAATAGAGCTTTAAAAGCAAGAAGGCCGAAGTCAGTTCTCCGGGGATTGCAATCTTGATACCTTGGGTTGTTGTAATTTCTGGTTTAGATACAACTATTGGTCCATATCTATCACCCATACTTGCCCCACAATCCATAACTCTATAAGTATCGTATAGTTGCACATATGCATGTGCGGAAACGGCCGTTGTATCCAACTCTTGGTTGATTGCCATGCTGTTAAGTGTCTGTATATCTTTAATGATATGGGTAATTTCAATCTTTTTAGATTTGACAATACCCTTCGATACCGCATAAAACATAAAGGCATCATCCGCATCAGGACTATGTCCTAGGGTAATATTTTTTTTCGACATAACTTAGACTTCATTATTAAAACTATTTTTTTTCCAGTTTGCAAATTTAGAAGAAAGATCTCGGAAGAGATTAATGCCCTTTATATGTTGATTAGTAATTTTATAAAAAATTCTCTCATTTAAATATTTTTCAGCGACTTTTCTTCGTATTTTAGAACCATTCATGACTAAAAAATCATCAATTATTAGACTAGCATGTTGGGACCCTTCTTGGTAAGAATCATCAAGAAGATTTAATTCCTCTTCGTTTGGAGAAGAGTGTAAATAATTATATGTTCCAAATGTAAATGGAAAACCGGTTTCATTGAACCAAATCTCTCCCAAATCATACGTATTAACCCCTATTGGGTTTGACGATATAATTTCTAGACTAAGGTCTCCTATAGTAACGTATCCAACATCTGGTTTCATTTTCATATTTAATTTTGGTTCTCGAACTTCATAATCAACATCAATATTAAGAAAATGCGATTGGAGTGTTTTAAAAAGCATATTGGAACTCTTTGATCTGCTGTCTAGAACCACCGTTTTTATATCTTTTAATTTTGATTTCGATACTAAAAGTACACTGTCGACTTTTCCATACGAACTTATGCAGTAATCGGTGAGAGATATGACGCTCTCTCCAGACAAATGATCTGCGATTGGAAGTAACGATAAAAATACTTCGCCTGACACTAGAGGATCTAAGAGTGAAGAAGGATAGTATTCAGAAGTCTTGTAATTTTCAAAAGAATTATTATCAAACAAATAAGTTAAAGGTTTGGAGTTTAAAAATGGAACAGTTCCGAGATATTTTATCATATTTTTCTATACAGCTTATACTTTAAAGTCCACGAATGACCACTTTTTCGGTGTAAATATTGATCTATGAATTTCAAGAGCAAATATATCTGTCATTCCCGCTATAAAATCTCGACAATCGTCTTGATGATTTCCACTTTTAAATTTGTATAATTCTCCAAGCTTCTTCTCATTAACTAAAAAAAAGTTATACAAGTCAATTAGAACTTGTTTCGCTTTTTCAAAATTATCTCTAATCTTCGTCTGATAATAAACTTTCTCAAATAAGAAATCTCTCATATGGCGAAGATGTAGTTCAAGTTCTTTAGTTATAATCACAGATTTGTAAGAATTTTTTGTTGTGGATTCAATAGTGTCTAATACAACTTTATCAATTCGTTCAGAATGTGTATCACCAAAAAACCTAAGTAATTTAACAGGTATGTCCTTCTTTCTAATCAAAGAAGAGCGCATAGCATCATCCAAATCATGCGTAAAATAAGCAAAAATATCCGAATATCTAACAACTTGTCCTTCTAAGGTAATAATTCGAATTTTTTTGTTCACTATAGGACCCCTGCCTTTTGAGTGCTTTGAAATTCCGTCTTTAACCTCAAGGGTTAGATTTAAGCCCCTTCCATCTTTCTCTAGTAATTCAACAATCCTAAGACTGTGAAGGTAGTGCTTGAAACCACCTGGATGAACGAAATCAAGAGCTTGCTCTCCCGCATGACCAAAAGGAGTATGTCCTAAATCGTGTCCCAGGGATATGGCTTCAGTTAAATCCTCATTAAGGTTCAAAGATCGCGATATCGTTCGAGCAATTTGCGAAACTTCTAATACATGAGTTAATCTGGTTCTAAAATGATCTCCGTATGGAGCCAAGAACACCTGGGTTTTATCTTTTAATCTTCTAAAAGACTTTGAGTGAATTATTCTATCTCTATCCCGTTGGTACTCTGTTCTTATATTGCACTTTTTTTCTTTTCTTAATCTACCTTTGGTGTCAGCGCTAAGAGAGGCAAAACGAGAAAGGGATTTTGATTCATTAATTTCTAATTGTCTACGTATAGTCATACCTAGTCTCTAACCAATATACCCTGCTTGGATAAGAAATTTTTTGCATCACTAATAGTATATTCTCCAAAATGAAATATGGATGCACAAAGAGCAGCATCGGCCTTCCCAATAGTGAACGCATCTGCTATGTGTTGTAAGGTTCCTGCACCTCCAGATGCAATGATAGGAATCGTCATTATTTGACTTAACAGAGAGAGAATCTTTAAATCATATCCTATTTTTGTTCCATCTCTATCCATAGATGTTAAAAGAATCTCGCCAGCTCCATATTCTTGCATTTTTTTTATCCAATCTAAAGCGTTAATCCCAGTAGGATTTCTACCTCCATGGGTAAATACCTCCCATAAACCCTCCTCCCTCTTCTTTACATCAACTGCAACAACTATACATTGTGATCCGAACTTCTTTGCTGACTCAACAACAATATTAGGATTATTTACCGCAGCAGTATTAATCGAAACTTTATCTGCCCCCGCCATTAAAAGTAATCTGATATCCTCATTGTTGCGTACGCCACCTCCAACAGTCAATGGAACAAAAACTTTATCCGCCGCTTTTTCAATGGTATTAATCATAATGTTCCTACCTTCATTGGATGCAGTTATATCTAAGAATGTAATCTCATCGGCCCCTTCATTGCTATATCGCTCAGCAACCTCTACGGGATCTCCAGCATCTATCAAGTTAATAAAATTGATTCCTTTTACAACTCTACCCTTATCTATATCTAAACAAGGTATTATCCTCTTAGCCAACATCGCTATATTCCTTGATACAATTTTTGAGATTAATTTTCTTCTCATAAAGTGACTTGCCAAGTATCACTCCATAAATCCTTTCATCATTCATAGATTGTATTTCTTTTAAGTCTGATTCGTCCTTAATCCCACCCGAGATTATTATTGGGATATTAGATAACTTCAAATAATCCTTAATCAAAGTCTTGTTAAAACCTTCAAGGGTTCCATCCCTATCGACTGACGTAAGTACTATTAATGGCACTTTTAAATTCTCGAATCTTTGAATGGCGTCCTTAAGGCTTATATCAATTTTAGTATTCCAACCTTTGATTGCGACTTTGTCATCTTTGATATCTAAACCGACGGCAATTTTATCGAGATACATTTTACAGGCTTCTTGAAAGAAATCTTCATCAATGAATGCCGAGGTTCCCAAGATTACTCTTTTTGCCCCAATTGACATGTAGTCTTCGATCGTTTTTAGATTTCTAATACCACCACCAATTTGAAATTCACATTTACTATTACTAAGAATAGTGTTTATAGCTTGAAAATTTTTGCTCTCACCTTCGAGGGCTCCATCCAGGTCTACGATATGAATTAATTGGGCTCCATCTAGCTGCCATTTGATTGATACATCAAGCGGATTATCCGAATAAATTGTTTGCTTATCAAAATCTCCCTTAAAAAGCCTAACACATTTTTGGTCTTTGATATCAATAGCAGGTATAAGTAGCATATAAATACATTTTACAAAAATTAATTAATAAATTAAATTAAATTTTATGAGGTATTGGCTTGTGAAGTCTGAACCCTTCAAATATTCTTGGGAAACTATGCTGAAAGACGAAGTCACATATTGGGATGGTGTTCGAAATTTTCAAGCAAGGAATAATTTGAAAACCATGGAAAAAGGCGATCAGGTTCTTTTTTATCATAGCAACGAAGGGCGCGAAATTGTTGGAATCACTGAAGTTGTTAAGGAGTATTATCAAGATCCAACCACAAAAGACGATAGATGGGTAGTGGTCGATCTAAAAGCAAAAAAGAGCCTCAAAAGAACAATTAGTCTAGATGAGATCAAGCAAGATTCGACATTATCGGACATGGCGCTAATCAAGCAGTCCAGATTATCAGTTATGAAAATTAATAAAAAACACTTTGACAGAATAATTAGGAAATCTAATGAAAAGAGATGAAAAGAAATTAATTCAAGGCTTATCGTCCGGCAACAGAGTTTCATTGTCAAGACTTATAAGCATCATAGAAAGTGACCCATCGGCAATTTTGAGAATTTTTCAATCAATAAAAAAGGTTCCAAATAATGTATACACAATAGGAATCACGGGACCACCTGGCGCTGGAAAGAGCACTCTAACAAGTCAAATCATAAAAAAGTTTAGAGAAGATGGATTAACAATCGGCGTTATTGCAGTTGATCCCAGTAGTCCTTTTACCGGCGGAGCCGTATTGGGGGACAGGATAAGGATGCAAGAACATACTCTTGATAACAGTGTTTTCATTAGAAGTCTAGGAAGTAGAGGTGACTTTGGTGGGATGTCTAACTCTGCAAGCGGAATAGTAAAACTTTTTGATGTTTTTGGAATGGACATAGTAATAATTGAAACTGTAGGGGTTGGACAAACAGAACTCGATATTATTAAGATTGCAGATTGCGTTGTGGTAACTTTAGTCCCGGAAGCTGGTGATGGAATACAGGCAATGAAAGCGGGACTAATGGAGATTGGGGATATCTTCGTAGTGAATAAATCAGATCGTGGGGGAGCAGAAAAGCTAGCTAGGGAAATTGATTATATGGCATCTCTAAAAAAACAAATTTCTCAGCGAAAGACAAAAGTCTTAATTGCACAAGCAGAAAATAATATAGGAATTGATGAAATCATAGATGAGATAAAATCATTCAGGAAATTTGAGGAGTCAAATAATTCTTTATCAACAAAAAGAAGTGAAAGAAAAATCTCCGAAATTGATTCCTTGTTAAACCGAAAACTCAAACAGGAATTGGAAAGAATTAAAGATACAGATAAAGTTAAGAAAGCGATAAAAAAACTGAGAGATGAAAAATTGGAGCCGGATAAAGTAGTGGAATTAATATTGAATCTACTAAAAAAGAACAAGTGAGAAAAATCCTGATTAGCGAGACCCTTGATGAGATACGTGTTGCTATCATAGATAACTCCAGACTAAAAAATTTTTTTATCGATAGTAACAATGAGCAAATATCTATAAGAGGGAATATCTATAAAGCAAAGATGCATCCCAACGCAAAAGGAATTGAGGCATCCTTCGTTGACATAGGAGCTGGGCAGTCCGCCTTTTTATCAAAGCTAAACCCTTTAAAAGAAGAAATGGGGGACGATAGTGTAGATACTCATGAAATAGTTAAAAATGATTTTATCATGGTCCAAGGAATAAGTGATTATGATTCTAGAAAAGCCCCTAAAGTGTCTAACTTTATTGCCCTTCCATCAAAATCTTGTGTGATTCTAAGCAAACCAGGATTTCTTGGTATTTCAAAAA
>CAJXCX010000002.1:0-21568 GCA_913051685.1 uncultured Spirochaetales bacterium | reverse complement strand
TGAAGATCTTTCACCAATACGGCAATAGACAATTACGTCATCGCCCGATTTAAGTCCGGCGCCATCTTGATAAATTTTAATTAATTCATCTGCTGATTTAAAAGTACCGTCTTCGTTTGCTGCGGTTGCCCAAGGAACACTTGCCGCATTTCGAATATGACCACCTCTTAAAGCACCTTCCTGTGGATAGGCTTCCATATGAAGTAGTTCGCCAGAATATTCTTTAGGTGAACGTACATCAATTAATGGTTTGTTGGCCTCGCTATGAGCCTTAACCTCATCTCTAAAAGCTCTTATGTTTGTATTTATATTTTTCACCTTGTAATTTGTCGCAGGGTACGAAGGAGCATCTTTGACAACTGGCTTTTCCTCGTCAAGCCATTTTTGTCTTCCTCCATTCATTATAAGACATTTTTCGTGTCCATAAATTTTAAATGTCCACATTGCATAGCACGCCCACCAATTACTTTTATCTCCGTAGAAAACAATCGTATCATCTTCCGAGATACCCTTAGAGGACAAGAGTGCTTCAAAATTGTCCTGATTAACATAATCTCTCACCAGACTATCTTGGAGTTCTGTTTCCCAGTCTAGTTTAATCGCACCTTCAATATGACTAATCTCATAGAGAAGAATATCTTCATCGGATTCAACAATCTTTATTCCTTCGTTTTCCTTGTTTTCAAGTACCCAGTCAGTTGAGACTAGGACCTCTGGTTGTACATAATCTGCCATTTTCCCCTCCTCCTCCTCCTACAATTTCTGGTTCTAATAGACCAAAAATCTTAGAAAAATTGCCAAAAACTAAGGATACAATAGTATTACATCCTTAACAATATCTTATTTAAAGTCTTGGCGCTTTAGTTTATCATCTATGTCATGTCAGAAGAGAGTGAAATAGAAAGCAAGGCGAGCGAATCAGAGTCCGATTCAACAGACATAGTCGAAGAAGATGATATAGAAAGCAAGGCGAGCGAATCAGAGTCCGATTCAACAGACATAGTCGAAGAAGATGATGTGGTTCTTGCCTACCCAGACAGAGTTCCGAACTCTAAGCGAGGAGTAGACCACAAGCACTCTTATGTCATGATTGGACTTGTCGTTGCTTTTTTACTTTTTAGTCTTATTGTTTCTAACTTTACTATTTCGTATTAGTTTATTTAGGTGCTTCCTCAAATAATATGCCGTCTCAGATTTTTGACAATTTTCAAAATCTTCAATAGGTCCTTGAAAAAGAACTCTTCCTCCATCTTCTCCTCCACCTGGACCTAGGTCAATGATGTAATCACAAGCATTAATGATATCCATATTGTGCTCAATAATAACAACAGTGTTTCCTGATTCTCTTAATTGATAAATAGCATTAAGCAATTTGTCAACATCTGAGAAATGCAAACCAATTGTGGGTTCATCTAGAATATACAACCCTCTTCCCGTATTTTTTTTTATTAATTCTCTCGATAATTTAATTCTTTGCGCTTCACCACCAGAGAGAGTTGTAGCAGCTTGACCAATTTGCAAATACCCTAGCCCAACGGAATTAATAATTTCAATTTTTGACTTTAGCGTAGGGAATCCTGAGAAAAAATTTTCTGCTTCTTCGAAAGTCATATCCAATATGTCCGCCATATTTTTTTCTTTATAAGTTACTTTTAAAGTTTCGGAATCAAATCTTTTTCCATCACACAAATCACATGTAACATTTACATCAGGAAGAAAGTTCATCGCAATCTTTACGCTACCGGCGCCCGAACATTCGGGGCAGCTTCCTTCTTTTACATTAAAGCTAAATCTCCCTACCGAAAAACCTTTCATTTTAGATTGTTGTAAAGAGGCAAAAATTTCTCTAATTGTAGAGAAGATTCCTATATATGTTGCGGGATTAGATCTTGGAGTTCTTCCTATTGGTGCTTGATTGATGCTAATTATTTTATCAAAATTTTCGGACCCTTTTATAGATTGAACAAAAGGAAACAGTCTTTTTTTCTGGGGGAGAAGATAACCGGGCAAAGCTTGAGATATGGTGTCTACCACAAGCGTGCTTTTTCCCGAACCAGATACACCAGTAACACAGGATATTCTTCCTATGGGGATTTTAATATCAATTTTCTTTAAATTGTTTAGAGAAGCCCCCATTATTTCAAAATATTTATCCGGATTTTTATTTAATCGTTTTGTATTAATCTTCCTATGGCCTGCCAGATATCTACCCGTCACTGATGACTTATTTTTTGATATGTCTGATAGTCGACCCGTTGCAACGACACAACCACCATGAAATCCAGCTCCGGGACCAAGATCGATAATGTAATCACTACTTCTAATTGTTTCTTCATCGTGCTCAACAACTATGACGGTATTCCCCCTTTTCTTTAGAAGTTGTAATGATTCGGCAAGCATTTTATTATCTCTGGGGTGCAAACCTATTGTTGGCTCATCTAAAACATAAGTAATTCCTGTCAACTTTGCTCCTAATTGCGAAGCCAGCCGTATTCTTTGTGCTTCTCCCCCGGACAAGGTTGGTGCAGTTCGATTTAAAGTTAAGTAATCTAACCCAACATTAGAGAGAAATTCGAGCCTGTCGATTATTTCATCTTTAATTCTTTCCCATATTATTTGTTGAGAATTTTTAAATTTAATCTTTTTTATAAAGTTTAAACATCGACTAACAGGCATACTGCAAATCTGGAAAATATTCAAGTCATTCACAAAGACGCTCAACGCATGGGATTTCAATCTGCTTCCTTTGCATGTATTGCATACTTCCATTTTTCTATAATTACCAAGAACATCTTTTACTTCGTCCGATTTTGATGAAGCAAACCATTTTTCTAGAATATTAATAATTCCATCAAAGGACATTTTCGTATCCTCATATTTTTTAATAAAATCTGTTATTGTAGTTTTTGTATTTCCGTAGAAAATTAAATCCTGGGTTTTTCTTGATAATTTCTCAAAGGGTTGTGAATCATCAATGTTCTGTTGATAAAGAAAATCTTTTAGTAATTTCTTATAGAACTGCGAGTCTTTTAATGGCTTTATCGCTCCCTCCTTAATAGACTTAGCTTGATCAGGAACAATTAAATCCTCATCGAAATATTCGAAGTGTCCGATTCCCTCGCATTCTTCGCAACAACCATAAGGGCTATTAAAAGAAAACAATCTAGGGGAGATCTCTGGAAACGTAAGGCCACAACTATTACAAGCTAAGTTTTGATTAAAAATCCGCTCTTCTTTGTTTGTTTCAACCAATACCAGGCCTTCTCCGTACTGCAATGCCGTATCAATCGACTCTCTTAGTCTCGTCAAATTCTCATCTATAATTTTTATACTATCAATATAGACTTCTATCGTGTGTTTTTTTTGCTTTTCTAAGATAATCTCCTCACCGAGGCTATGGACTTTTCCGTCAATTTTTACCGTTGAAAAAAATTTAGACATCAATAAAAGTTCATTTTTAAACTCTCCCTTGCTTCCCATAGCTAAGGGGAAATAAATCTCTAAATCTTCTCCGTGAAAATCCTTTTTAATTGTATCAACTATTGAACTCGGTGATGCTTTCTCAATCGGTGTGTCGCACTTGTAACAATGGGCTTTGCCGAGCCTGGAGTATAATAATCGCAAAAAATCGTAAATCTCCGTAATGGTTGCAACGGTAGAACGCGTATTACGTATAAATGTCTTTTGATTTACAGAGACAGAGGGTGACAGCCCTGATATATATTCCAAATCTGGTTTTTTAAATCTATCAACGAACTGCCTGGCATAACTTGATAATGATTCTAGATATCTCCTTTGTCCTTCTGCAAATATAGTATCGAATGCCAAAGTAGACTTGCCCGATCCGCTTATACCCGTTAAAACGGTTATCTCGCCTCTTGGAATATCAACATCAATATTTTTTAAATTGTTTTCTTTAACTCCTTTCAAAATTATATATTTCACGTTAACAACTTAATTAAAATAGTGAATTTTACTTTTTCTTAATCAACCATCTAAAAATATTCAAATCGGCTATTGAATTCGAAAGTTCTGGATGCCACTGCACGCCCAAAATGTTGCCATCAACACTCTCTATTCCCTCAATAATCTTGTCAGAACTTTCTGCACATGCCATAAAATTGGGCGGTACTTCATCGACTGCTTGATGATGGTAACTTTTAACTCGTACTTTTTTCTTTTTAATTATTTTACTCAACAACGACTTTCTTTGTATGGCAACCTCGTGGCTTGCTCCATCTTTATGATTTAGCGGTTTCGATACAATTGATTCTATATCTTGGAATAGTGTTCCCCCAAAACAAACATTGATTAACTGCATCCCGCCACAAATACCTAAAATTTTTTTTCTTTTTCTTTTCATAGAGTTAATATATAAAATCTCACTAGTCGTTCTGGCAGCATCAAGTGGATTAATTATTTTAGTTTTCTTTTGTCCATACAGTGCCGGGTTGATATCTCTACTTCCAGAAATAATAATGGCATCAATCTTCCCAACGATTGACATAATATGTTTACTGGAAGTCGTCATAGGCAGATAAAATGGTATAGCGCCAGCTTGAAGAACTTTTTCAGAATAAAATTTTTCGGATTCAAAAAGTTTCCCCTTGATGTCACAGGTAATCCCAACAACAGTTCTAGCCATGTAAATATTATTAGATATTTTGAATAGATTTAAAATCTTTTAATTTTCTTCAAATAATATAAGATTACGAAATTATGAGTTGCGAAGAGTACGAGATAATAGTTGTCGGAGGGGGGCATGCCGGATGCGAAGCTGCGCTTGCTTCTTCAAGGCTAGGCTCAAAGACGCTTCTGGTGACCGCTAATCTAGATACTATAGGGGTTATGTCCTGTAACCCATCCGTTGGTGGGGTTGGCAAGGGCCATCTAGTAAGAGAAATTGATGCTCTTGGTGGAGAAATGGCCAAGGCAGCTGACTTTGCATCGATTCAATATAGAAGATTAAACACAAGAAAGGGTCCTGCGGTCCAGGCTACACGGATTCAAGCAGATAGAAGTTTATATAGGGCATACATAAAAAGAACACTTGAGTCTCAAAGAAATTTGTCAATCAAACAAAGATTGATTCATTCTTTAATAGAAAAAAATTCAAAAATCGTAGGGATTAAAACTAGTTATGGGGAGGAAATTTACTCTAACTGTATAGTTGTTACTCCAGGAACTTTTCCTAATGGGCTTATCCATATTGGAGATTCTCAAACTAGCGCAGGGAGAATGGGAGAAGCTCCAACTAAAGAAATCTCTAATTCGTTCAAAGCACTAGGATTTA
Organism: uncultured Spirochaetales bacterium; assembly: GCA_913051685.1. Lineage (GTDB taxonomy): Bacteria > Desulfobacterota_D > UBA1144 > UBA1144 > UBA1144 > UBA1144. Next base: position 16,275 of record CAJXCX010000002.1, on the reverse strand, counting down.
ACGTAGGTAGGCTTAAAACCGGAACTCCACCGAGGATAGATGGAAGAACAATTAATTGGGAGAAAACTATAGTACAGCAGGGTGATATAAATCCCACCCTATTCTCTTTTACAAACTTCGAGGTTGCAAATCAGCAATTACCCTGCCACATAACCTATACCAACGAGGATACACATACAATAATAAGAAAAAATATACATCGGTCGCCAATGTACTCTGGTCAAATTCAAGGAGTTGGGCCAAGGTACTGTCCATCGATTGAGGATAAAATTGTTAAATTTCCGGATAAAGAGAGGCATCAGATATTTCTTGAACCAGAAGGGCTGAATACAAACGAGATTTATCCAAATGGCGTTTCTACAAGTTTGCCAATTGATGTGCAAATTCAAATAATCAACAGCATGTCGGGTCTCGAAGACGCCAATCTAATCAGGCCTGGGTATGCTGTTGAATATGATTACTGCGATCCCAGAGATCTTAAATATTCGCTTGAAAGCAAGAAAGTTGACAATCTTTTTCTCGCTGGTCAAGTTAACGGGACTACGGGGTACGAAGAAGCCGCAGCTCAAGGATTAATTGCAGGAATCAATGCCTCTTTAAAAAGTAAGAGTATTAAGCCTCTAATCTTAAAAAGATCCGAGTCGTATATTGGAATCTTGATTGATGATTTGATTACTCTTGGTGTTGACGAGCCTTATCGAATGTTTACATCGCGCGCTGAGCATAGGCTTTTACTCAGAGATGATAATGCCGATTTCAGATTGATTCCGATTGGTTACGATGTTGGGCTTATAGATAATAATCGATTTGAACAATTCAAAAAGAAAGAGAGGGAGTTCAATAGCATCATGAAAGATTTAGAGTCATGCAAGATTGTTCCAAACCGTACGAACAACAAGATTCTAAGTGAGCTCGGCACAGCCGAGTTGAAAAAACCGTGCAGTTATAAAGAAATACTAAGAAGATCAGGGGTTTTTTATGAGGATTTAATAAGATTTAGTCCAGAAAAAAAACTCACCAAAGATAAGATTTTAAAATCACTTATTGAAAATGAGATAAAGTATGAGGGTTACATTGGTCGGCAGAATGAAAACATTGAGAAAATATCCAAGCTACAAGAGACGGAGATTCCTGTAGCACTAGAGGTTGAAAAAATACCCGGTCTATCAAATGAGTTAAAACAGAAGCTTCTAAAAATTAAACCCCAAACCATTGGCCAGGCGTCCAGAATTTCAGGAATTACCCCAGCCGCTATCAGCATACTAATGATATATATCAAGAAAAACGAGTCGATTTCGGCAGTCAAAATATAGAGCCTATTTTAAGATTTTTTTTATTTCATTTAAACCTGAAACTGGCAGATTGCAACTGTAATCCTTGCAGATAAATACTTGAAATTTCTCGCTCAAATCCGGGAGAAAATCAGAGTTTAGCAAAATATTATCGTACGCTTTTCTATCAGAACTAGAAGAAATATAGAATATTGATTTATTTGCGTGTTTAAAATTAACGAGATATTCAATAGTCTTGTTGTTTAAGCTCGGCTCCTCTCCTTTACTCAAAATAACTATTTGTAGATTGTCAGATAAAAGAGAATAATGGTTGGTTAAGAACTGTGCGAGGTTAATTGGAAATTTTCTGGCCATCTCCCCGAGCTGAGAAGACAATTTGTGTGCTTTTTTTATTAAAGAGCTATCGTTGGTATAATTACCAATCTTAATCAAATTATATAGACCAACAGAGTTACCAGAGGGGAGTGCCCCGTCCAATAAGTTTTTTTGTCGCACTATAACATCCGAATCATCTTTTCCAGTTGCAAAGAAGGATCCTCTCTCATCATCCCAAAAAAGCTCTATCGTTTTTCTACAAATCCCTACCCCATAACTAAGAAAATTCGGGTTGAGTGTCGCCTCATAAAGATCTATACATGCTTTGGTTAGAAAGGAATAATCGTCTATTAAACCTGGAATTGTTGCTTGGCCATTTCTGTAGCAATGAAGAAGGGAATAATCGTCTAATATCATATTTGTTTTAATAAATTCAAATACATTTCTGGCCGTATTAAGATAATCGGTATTGTTAAAAATCCTATATCCTTTTGCAAGTGATGAAATCGTTAAACCATTCCAGTCGGTGAGAATTTTATCATCCAAAAAAGGTCGCCTCCTTTGGTTTCGTCGTACTTTGATTTTCTGTTTTATTCTGCTTGCTTCTGATTTAATCATTTCAGCAGTTAGTGAAAAAGTGGATGAGAAGGAAGTAATCTCATCCTTTAGATAAATAATATTTTTTCCATTTTTATCTTTTGTGGTCTCTTCGAAAAAATTCCCCTCTTCCTCAATATTGTAAATATGGCTAAAGAAGGAATATTCGTCACTGGTTAGTATATTCTTAAGTTCATCGGAAGACCACTGATAAAAAGCACCTTCTCCTCCCTCGCTATCAGCATCTTCTGCTGAAAAGAATCCCCCTGTTTTTGATAAAAGAGCTTCTTCGATATATAGATGGACTTCATCCGCAGTCTCCCTAAACAAATCTTTGCTTTCAACTTGGTAGGCTTCAACTAATGCTTCTAAAATCATTGCTTGATCGTATAGCATTTTTTCAAAGTGCGGGACAAGCCATTGGACATCTGTTGAATATCGATGAAACCCATACCCTATATGGTCACAAATCCCCCCTAATCTCATTGATGTTAAAGTTTGGTCCATCATTCTTAATGCGTCTTTGTTCTTCGTATCCTTGTAGAATTTTGCAAGAAAGATTATATTTTGCGGGCTAGGGAATTTTGGAGCCCCTCCAAACCCTCCAAACTTTTCATCAAAGAAATCTTTTAAGCTTTCAAATATTTCTTCCATATCTTTTTTCACAATAAAACTATCAGGAAGGTTGGGGTTTGAAACTTCTCGTAGAGAACTAAGTATCGCATTGCTAGATTTAATTACATCTTCCCGTTTCTCAGTCCATGCCTCATTAACTTTCGGCAATAATTCCAAGAGGCCAACCATCCCGCTCCTGGTTTTTTTTGGAAAATATGTGCCTGCGAAAAATGGAATTTTGTCCGGGGTCATAATTATCGTCAAGGGCCAACCGCCCCTGCTAGTCATCATCTGGCACACCGCCATATAAATACTATCTAAATCTGGTCTTTGCTCTCTATCGACTTTGATTGAAACAAAGTTCGAATTTAGAATGTTTGCAATGTCTTGATCTTCGAAAGATTCTTTCTCCATAACGTGACACCAGTGACAGGTAGAATAGCCAATAGATAAAAATATAGGTAAGTCTTTTTCTTTAGACACAGTGAAGGCTTCGTTGCACCATGGAAACCAATCTACGGGATTTTTCGAGTGTTGGAGTAAATATGGACTGTTTTCATTATGCAGCCTGTTTGTCATTTTTTAATCTCTTTCATCACCAATTGCATATCGTCCCAAACAAGCTTCTTTCTTGAACCATCTCTTAATAATGCTGCAGGGTGATAGGTGACTATAACTTTTGCATTATATTTATTAAAAAATTTACCTCTTAGATCCATTATCCTATCTTTGGTTCCAAGGATACCTTCCGCTGCTGTTGCACCAAGACATACTATTATTTTGGGACTGACAAAAGAAATTTGTCTTACCAAATAATTGAAACATGCTTCCATCTCATTAAGCTCTGGCTTTCTATTGTTTGGTGGTCTGCACTTAACAATATTGCAAATATAAACATCGTGTATCGATAAGTTCATCGCATCTTCATTGAACACAATCTTATCAATAAGCTGGCAGGCCCTCCCTACAAATGGCATTCCTGCCATATCTTCGTCTCTCCCTGGGCCTTCTCCAATAAACATTATGTCAGCTTTATCGTCTCCTCGAGAAAAGACAGTATTGTTTCTCTCCTTATGCAAAGAGCATAATTTACATTTTTCTACGGCAAGCTTGATTTCTTCCAGGCTATTAAATTGATTATTAGACCCAGCATCTTCTTGAATCAAATTTAATATTTTATCTTTATCCATTTTCTTCAAATACACGCCTTGAATTCCCAGAGATTTTAGATTTTTTGCGCCTCTCCTTATTTTTTTTATTTGTAGATTTTTATCTTCTTCATTCATGATGTATATATTAAAATTAAACTATAACGTTGCTTAGTAAAAATAGCTATGGAGTATAAACACCTAGAAATTGAAAGAAAATGGCAAAAGGAATGGCAAGACAGCGGTCTGTTCTTGGCTAATAAGAATACTAGCAAAAAAAAATACTATATATTAGAAATGTTCCCTTACCCGTCTGGAAGAATTCATATGGGCCACGTAAGGAACTATGCGATTGGCGATGTTATAGCAAGGTTTAAAAGAGCTAGCGGATACAACGTGTTACACCCCATGGGATGGGATGCTTTCGGTATGCCAGCAGAAAATGCGGCAATTCAAAATAACGTTCATCCTAGAGAGTGGACGTATGCAAACATCCAAACAATGAAATCACAGTTGAAACAGATGGGGTTATCTTATGATTGGACCCGAGAAATTCAAACTTGTGATAAAAAATATTTTGTTCACGAACAAAAATTTTTTTTGGATTTATATGACTCTGGCCTGGCTTATAAGAAAGAATCTTATGTGAATTGGGATCCCGTTGACAAGACAGTTTTGGCAAACGAACAAGTAATTGATGGAAAAGGTTGGAGGTCTGGGACGCCAGTAGAGCAAAAGAAGCTTTCTCAGTGGTTTTTAAAAATAACTGACTTTGCTGAAGATTTAAACAATGGGCTGAAAACGCTAAATAATTGGCCCAAAAAAGTTTTATCTATGCAGGAAAACTGGATTGGTAAATCTTCAGGAACCTTAATAAACTTTCAGCTAATTAACTCCACGGAAACCATAGAAGTGTTCACCACTAGACCTGACACAATATTTGGAGCTTCCTTCATCGGGCTTTCACCCGACCATCCAATTAGTTTACAGTTAGCTAAGAAAAATTCTAAAGTATCTGACTTCATAAAGCTATGCAAGAGTATGGGCTCTAGCACTGAAGAACTAGAAAAGGCCGACAAGCTTGGGATAGATACTTCACTGAAAATAATCCATCCCTACACAAAAAAAGAAATACCTGTTTACGTAGCGAATTTTATCTTGATGGGGTATGGCACAGGGGCGGTGTTTGGTTGTCCCGCACATGACCAAAGAGATTTCGAGTTTGCCAAGAAATATAAGTTGAAGATAGTACAGGTTGTTAGCAAGACCAAATCCAATCATAAACTAAAAGAAGCCTACACCGAAGATGGGCTGATGATTAATTCAGAATTTTTAGATGGCTTATCAACAGAAGAAGCTCAAATCAAGATAATTAGTGACTTAAAAAATAAGGAGTTAGGAAAGGAGGCGGTAAAATACAAATTACGTGATTGGGGGATATCAAGACAGCGCTATTGGGGATGTCCAATACCTATTATGTATTTAGATGATGGCACTATAGTTCCAGTACCAGAGGATGACCTACCCATCGAACTACCTGATGATATAGACTGGAAACAAAGTGGAAATCCATTAGATAATCATCCAACATGGAAATATACAAAGTGCCCTCATACGGGAAAGCCAGCGATTAGAGAGACTGACACATTCGATACCTTTTTTGAATCATCATGGTATTTTGCCCGTTTTTGTTCTCCAAACTCCGAAACAATGTTTGACGATGAATATAATAAATGGATGCCGGTCGATCAATACATCGGTGGAGTGGAACATGCGATACTACACCTCCTTTATTCTAGATTTTTCGTCCTCTCATTAAATAAACTCGGGAAGTCTAAAATTAAAGAACCTTTTGATAACTTAGTAACTCAGGGAATGGTTCTGAATAACGGTGCTAAAATGTCTAAATCGCTTGGTAACACAGTCGATCCAGAAGAAATTATAGAAAGGCTTGGCGCAGACACAATTAGATTATTTATTTTGTTCTCCGCCCCAGTAGATAAGGACTTAGAATGGAGCGATCAGGGAATTGAGGGATCTAATAGATTTATAAAACGTATTTGGAGTTTTGTATCCAAAAATATTGCTTTAACAACAAATGAATTTAGTAAAGATTTTTCAGCTCTAAACGAGGAAGAGAGGGGATTGTTAATTAAAATACATAAAACTACAAAGAAAGTTACGCGCGATATTAACAATATGCAGTTTAATACCGCGATTGCATCCCTTATGGAGCTCCTAAACTCTGGATATAAATTTTTAGAAGAGAATGAAAATGATAATCTTGTCGGCTTTTTCCTTTTTCAGTTTTTGCAGCTTATAAATCCATTCATACCTCATATCTCAAATGAGCTCTGGTCGCTAACCAGATATAAAGAAGAAAATATTAATTTGATTTGGGCCACATGGGATGAGGAGATAATCAATAAAGATGAAATTAAAATCATTATACAGATAAATGGCAAGACCCGAGGAACTTTAAGTTACGCTTCGAATATCAACGAAGAGGCAACAATCATTAATGATGTAAAAAACAATAAAAAACTATTTAAGTATTTAGAAAACAAAAAAATAACCAGGACTGTTTATATAGAAAATAGGCTATTGAACTTTATAGTTAAATAGATAACTTTTTAATTCTTTCGACCGCTTCAATAAGTTTTTTATCTTCAAGTGTAACCGATGCTCTAGTATAGCCTTCTCCATATTCACCAAACCCAGTGCCCGGTGTCATCACAATACCAGCATCTTCAAGTAAAATGTTTCCGAATTCACTTGAAGACAAACCCTTAGGGTTTTTAAACCAAACATAAAAGGTTCCCTTGGGTCGATAAACTTCGATTCCAATCGACTCAAGTCCCGTTGAAAGCAATTTGCATCGACCTTTGTAGACTTCCACTCTATCTTTTAAGCCAACTTCGTAATTTTTTAAGGCCTCTATTCCTGCTTCTTGTATCGCCTGGAAAGCACCGGAGTCTATATTTGTTTTAATCTTTCCTATGCCAGCAACAGCTTTTTCATTTCCAACTACGTGCGCCAACCTCCAGCCTGTCATACTAAAAGTCTTTGAAAGGCTATGAAATTCAACACCAACCTCTATTGCGCCATCATACTCTAAAAAACTTCTAGGTTTATCTTCAAAATAAACTTCCGTATAAGCTGCGTCGTGGCAAATTAAAATTTCGTGTTTATAGGCGAAATCAATTGCTTGCTTGAAAAATTCGTCGGTAGCAAATGCGGTAGTTGGATTATTAGGATAATTCAAGAACATTATTTTTGCTTTTTTTGTTACATCCTCTGGTATTAAATCAAAATCCGGCATGAAACCATTCGATTCTAGAAGGGGCATTTGGAAGGGGGTACCGCCTGCAAAAGTTGTCGCTATGGAATAAACCGGATAACCAGGATTTGGAACTAAGGCGACATCGCCAGGATTTAGAAAAGCAAGGGGAGCGTGAGCTACGCCCTCTTTTGAACCAATAAGAATTATTACATTTTTATCTCCAGAAACATCAACATCGAATCTTCTCTTATACCAGCTAGCAACCTCATTTCTAAAAGGCATCATTCCGGCATACGATGGGTACCTATGGTTCTCCGGATTCAAAGAGGATTTGCGTAGCGCCTCAATAATTCTACTGGGTGTGGGTATATCCGGATCCCCTACCCCTAAATCAATTACATCAATACCTTTTTCGATTAATTTATCTTTTTTTGCATCAATCTCGGCAAACAAATAAGGAGGGAGGTTTTTTATCCTATCGGACCACTGGATTTCCATAGTAGTTTTAATTCTAACGCAAAAGGAGTGTACTTCAAATCAACAAAGTGAGCTCTCTAAAAAAAGAAATTTAAATTTTTCTCCTAGAAGATTTGGCGAAACAAGTTCCTTTAATCCTTGGCCTAATTTCAGTTTCTCCGAATCGTCATAATTATCATATATATCCAGAATGTTATTACCTAGTAAAAACTTAGCTTGTGAAACAAAAGCAATTTCCTTGAATCCATAGCAAGATGCAATTTGAGAAAGCAATGAGAAATTTACATCATGGGTTATATCTTGACTAAAAATATTCTCATAAAAATTTCTTGAAACTTGGTGCTTGTAGAAACAACGAGCAGTCCCAAGAGGATCTGATGACACGCTAAAATAATTTGATTTATCACCATAGTCACTTATTAAAAAAAATGTTTCATCCAATTGTTGAGAAAGGTCTTTAAAAATCGTTTCGTATTCAGAGGAGGGAAGTTCAAAGAAAAGGTCCTCTTTCATTTTTAAGTTGAACCGGTTAATAAATTTTATTAAATTCTTATCAGCCTCTTCCTCTTTCCCTGATATTCCATCTTGATTAGCAAGAAGGTTGATTTGGAAACATTTTCCATTTTTTACAATGCAGCGATTGAATGGCAGTGCATCAAACAACTCGTTGCAGAAAACTATGCCCTTTTTTGTTTTCGATTTAATTGTATTAATCGAATCTACTAGAACAATTAAATCTTGATGTGATTGGAGATTGTTAATCAACTTCTTTTTTAATGACGAATTTGTTTCTAAAATAAAAACTTCTAGTCTTTCATAGATATCTAGGTGGTGTTCAGAAAAAAAATCAAGAATATCACTAATCAATCTCCCGTCATTAGAACCCAGTTCTATAATTGACACCGTATTTGTAGGAAACTTCTCTAAAATAATTTTTGAAAAAAAATTTCCTATCGTTGCCCCAAATAATTTAGAAATTAAAGGAGATGTGTGAAAATCATTCTTGTGTTCTATGGTAATATCTTTTTTATAGTATCCATTCGGACCATAGAGGGCGTATCGAACAAAATCGGAAAACGAGACCCTGTCTTCTTTTTGGAATAACTCCTTAATCATAAATCTAACAATAACAAATAAGTCTCAAATTGTTTAGGTTTGCCAAATGAGTTAGAATAGTTCATGGCAAAAAAAACCAGAATAACGAAGGTTTATACGAGATCGGGAGATGCAGGCGACACAATGCTTGTAGGCGGAGAAATTGTATCAAAAGATTCTACAAGAGTTATGTCCTATGGTGATGTCGATGAACTAAATTCAATATTAGGCCTAGTTTTAACCGGTTCGGTAAGCACAGATAGTAGGAAAGCAATCTTAAGGATTCAAAATGATTTATTTGTACTTGGAGCTGATCTTGCTTCAAAAAAGAATGTCTTAGCGCCTAGAATTAAAAAGAATAGAGTAACATGGATTGAAAATAGGATAGACAAATACGCCGCCGACGTTGGGGTGTTAAAAGAATTTGTCTTGCCCAGTGGCTCATTCGTTGGCGCAAGTCTTCACTTAGCAAGAACAGTATGTAGGAGAGTGGAAAGAAAAATGGTGTCGCTAGCAAAGACAGAATGGGTTAATCCCACCTCGCTGACTTATGTAAACAGATTATCGGATCTTCTTTTTGTTTTGGCTAGATACGAAAATAAAGTTAGTGGCCAAGGCGAAACATTTGTTGATTTTAAAAAATGACGAGTCAGGCAAAGATGAAGACTTTTGTTACCAAATTTAATCTTCTATATGATGGAATTAAAGAATTTCATCTCTCTGGCGAGAACGGTGGGGTTGCCGTTGCACATAAATACTCAAATGAAGTCGACAAGTTGATATCAACTGAACTTAATATTGACTATAAATCTAAAGGAATTGTTATTTTGGCACTAGGTGGTTATGGAAGGAGAGAGTTGTGCCTAAAGTCCGACATAGACATTCTTATACTTTATGAAAAATCAAAGGCAGATGAGGCAAAGGGCTTGGCTGAAAATATCCTTTACAAATTGTGGGACACAGGACTTGAGATTGGAAATTCCTTACGGACGATTGAGGACTGCCTTGAGCTTGCAAGCATGCAAGACTCAACAATTCTGACATCGTTACTTGATTTAAGGGCTATTGCGGGGGATTCAATCTTACACGCCACGTTAAAAAATAGATTAAACAAAACATTACTTCCAAACATATCACAAAATTTTATAGACAAAAAAATTCTAGAGAGAAAAAGGAGGTATGAAAAATATGGAACATCAGATTTCCTAAGAGAGCCCGACATCAAAGAAGGTCGGGGGTGTCTAAGGGATATCCACAGTTGTTTTTGGATTCTTAGAGCTTTTTATTGCCAAATAGAAATTGATAGATTTCTTGATGGTAATTTTTTAAACAGGGAGGAAATACGTACAATCAATGAGTCTTTGGATTTCTTACTTCAAGTTAGAAATCACCTTCATATAAATAAGTCTTCCGAATTTGATATAATTGATTCTGATTTTCAAACTATAGCCGCGGATTTTTTTAAAATTAAGGATGAAGATTTCTTAACCAAAGAGAGTGTCTTTATGAAAACACTCTATGGCACCACAAATAAAATTGGACAGCTGACGGATAAGATTATTCAAAGAACCCTAGACAAAAACAAAAAGATATTTTCTTCAAAAAGGATTCAAAATCTAGATGACTTTTATATAATTCACAGAGGTACGATAAGGGCAATTAATCCTGCGGAGATATCGCATAACCCCAGTGCTTTGCTGGCACCATTTGAATACTCAGCAACCAACAATGCAGATATTGCGGATGAGGTTCTCACGGAAATAAAGAAGATTAAAACACGTCGATTCTCTATGGATGACAAACGCGCTTTAAATAAAAAATTTCTTGAACTATTAAAAAAAGGAAAACGCACCTGCAGTGTTTTATCAAACATCAACAGATACAATCTAATTAGCCTCTTCGTTCCTGAGTTTGAAAAGGTTAAAGACCTAGTTGTTGCCGATCCTTCTCATATCTATACGGTTGACATCCATTCCCTTTTGCTAATAGAAGAATTTGAGAAACTTGTTGGTGGTACTTACGAAACAGAATTTCCTTTGGAGACTGAGATTGCCCGGGGGTTGGGAAAGAAAGAGGTCTTCTATTTAACCGGCTTGTTGCATGATATTGGAAAAGGCTACGGTAATAATCATGCTAGACGTGGGTCTGAAATGGTTCAAAAAATATGCGACCGTTTATTTGTAGACAAAGAATCCATCGCAACTATAGAGTTTTTAATTAAAGAGCATTTGTCAATGTCCTCTTATTCACAAAAGAGGGATTTGGATGACAATCGGCTCATCAAAGAATTTAAAGACAGAGTAGGTACCGTGGAAAGATTAAACTACCTTTTTGTCTTAACGTTCTGCGACCTTCGGAGTGTCGCCCCCGATGTTTGGTCCGGCTGGAAGGGAAATTTGTTATCTACGCTTTTCAAAAAAACTATAATCTTGCTCTCTAAAAGAAAGGAAGGGGGCGCTAAGGCATCTCAATTGTCTATCAAAAACAGGAAAGAAATTGAGGTCTTTAAACAAACCGATAGGGATAAGTTTGAGAAAATTGGTGGAAAAAGGATCTCAACATATTTTGACAATTACTCTGCGGAGGAACTTGTTTATCAAATACAGCTCCTTCTAAGTAATGACGGAAGCCCATTGGTGGGGATAAAGTACAGTCAGCAGAACCAAATCGATCAACTAACAATCTGGTCCAAAGATCGTGAGGTAGGGTTTGTAGAAATTTGTGCCGTTTTGTCATCGTCCAATGTCAATATATTTTCAGGAAGGGTGACGCCTTTAAAGAAGAGTCTGGTGCTTTATACTTTTGAAGTAAATAGGTTTGGTCAGTCCACTTTTCGTGAAAGAGGCATGTGGGACTCGATAAAAAAGAACCTCACCTCGCGAGGTTTTCTACTCGAACCTAAGCCATTATCAAGAAAGCGTGTGGGATCGATGAGTGCAAAAGTTAAAACCAAGATTAATGTTGACAATTCTTCATCAAAAAATTTCACAATTATCGAGTTGAGTGCAGCCGATAGGCCGGGGCTCTTGTACGATATATCCAAAACTCTAAAAGACTATGGTTTAGTTATTGGATTTGTAAAAATCTCCACAAAGCGTGGGTCTGTTGACGATTCCTTTTATATCAAAAAAATTGACGGAAAAAAACTGGTTGGTACAAAGGACATAAGAACTATAAAAAACAATTTAACGGAGATAGTTTCTTATGAGACATGAAATCGAAGAGCTAAAGACGGATTTTTTAATTATAGGGTCGGGGCTGTCTGGTCTTTATTCGGCTTTGTACGCTTCGAATTTTGGCAGTGTAACAATCGTCACGAAATCTTCTATTCAGGAAAGTAATTCGTACTGGGCTCAAGGAGGTATCGCAGCCGCAATTGACAACTATGACTCAGTAGATTTCCATTATGATGATACAATTTCAGTTGGGTGTGGGCTTAATAATCAAATAGGTGTGAACATAATGGTCAACGAGGGGCTCGAAAGAGTGCTTGAGTTAATAGAGCAGGGTATGGAGTTTGATGAAGGAGAATCCGGGCTTGATTTTGGACTAGAAGGGGGGCACAGCAGAAGAAGAATCCTGCATGCACTAGGTAATGAGACAGGAAAAGCAATGGTGGATCTTCTTTCGAAAGAAATTAAAAAAACAAAAAATATAAAAGTCCTAGAAAACACATATGTTATAGATCTTCTTTCAAATCTGAAGTCTTGTTTTGGATGTTTGGTTTGCGATGATAAAGAAAAAAGAAAAATAGCTGTACATTCTAAGGCTACGGTTTTAGCAACAGGGGGAGGATGTGGAATTTATTATAAATCCACAAACCCATCAGGTACATCAGGCGAGGGGATTGCGATGGCAATAAATGCCGGCGCTGTTGTTACAGACATGGAATTTGTTCAATTTCATCCGACCGCCTTCTCACAAAACGGATCTCAAAGCTTCTTGATATCAGAGGCATTAAGAGGGGAAGGTGGGAGATTGATTAATCACTCAAAAAAAAGGTTTATGGAAGATTATTCCGACCAGATGGAGTTAGCACCCAGACACGTAGTTGCTAGGGCAATCTTCAACGAGATGAGAGCTAACGGGGAGAAAAATGTTTTTCTTTCTGTAAAACATTTAAAACCATCAACAATAAAAACGAGATTTAAAAATATATACGAGCTTTGTATGAGGGAAGGTGTGGACATAACCAAAGAGGCTATACCCGTCTCACCAGCCGCACACTACATGATTGGAGGAATAAAAACTGATTTGTTTGCTAGAACAAACATAGAAAATCTTTATGCGTGTGGAGAAGTAGCTTGTTCTGGCGTCCATGGTGCGAACAGGCTCGCAAGCAATTCTCTATTAGAATGTTTAGTCTTCGCAAAGAGGTCTATCGATTCCGCGGTTGAGCTATCCAGAAAATTTAAAAAAGTTCCTTCTTTGCTAATTAAGAAGTCCATTAAATACTCATTGGTTTCTTCAGATAAAAAGGTTGAAAGGTACCTAAACAGCAGAATAGCTCTCTCGCAAACCGTAAACAATTACGCCGGGGTCTTAAGAAACAAAAAGAATCTCTTGCTAGCTTTAAATGAGATATCTTCTATCAAAAAAAATACCTTTGACGCTTTTGATCTAATCGACACTAGACTATTGAACTTAAAAACAATGTCATATTTGATTACAAAATCAGCTTTGTTGAGAGAAGAATCAAGAGGTGCTCATATGCGAGAAGATTTTTCGTCTGAATCGGACAAGTGGCTTAAGCATATAGATTGGAAGATTGTTAATCGAACATTGCGATTTGCATATGTAAAACACTGATTAGGCCAATTAAATTGTATTAAAAAGAAATTCTGCTATATTAATCTGGGCAACTTAAATTCACACGTCGAGAGGTAAACCTTAGGTTGGGAGTCGAGAAACAGGTTGACGAACGCGAAGTAGAAACTATTACCGTTAAATTTGCTGGAGATTCTGGTGACGGGATACAAATAACTGGTGACCAATTTGGCAACACAACCGCAATTGCCGGTAACGATTTTGCAACTTTTCCGGATTTTCCTTCGGAAATTAGAGCCCCGCTAGGTACAACCTATGGAGTATCATCGTATCAAATACAATTTGCATCAAAAGATATTTACACACCTGGAGATAGGCCAGATGTTCTTGTTTGTTTCAACCCCGCAGCATTAAAAGTTAACCTAAAGGCTGTTAAGGAGGGAGGGATTATTGTAGTCAACGAAGATGAGTTTGATGAAAAAAATATTAACAAGGCTGGTTTTGACTCCAATCCTTTAGATCCGAAAAATAAACTTTTGTCTGGTTTTACCGTTCACAAGATTCCCATAACCAAGTTAACCCTGGAATCTTTAAAAGATATGGATCTTGGCCACCAAGATAAACTAAGGTGTAAGAACTTTCTAGCCCTAGGCATAGTTTCTTGGCTGTTTTCAAGGCCTTTAGAGCCTATTGAGAATTTCTTGAAATCAAAGTTTGGAAAGAGGCCTGTTATTCTTGAAGCAAACACAAAGGTTCTTCATGCTGGATTTAACATCTGTGACACAATGGAGATTTTTCCTGTAATGTACAGGGTTCCTCCAGCCAAACTTGAACCAGGTACGTATAGAAATATTAATGGGGCATTGGCCACAGCATATGGTCTTTTAACTGCATCAGAAAAAATCAGCGTACCAATTGTATATTCTGGATACCCAATTACTCCAGCAAGCGAGGTTCTACATATTCTTTCAGCTTTAAAACAATTTGATGTTTCCACAATTCAAACGGAAGATGAAATTGCGGCAATAACTATGGCTTTGGGTGCATCATACGGAGGGGCCCTTGGTATTACGGGAAGCTCCGGTCCGGGTCTGGCTCTAAAGATAGAGGCTCTAAACTTAGCCGTAATGACAGAATTGCCGTTAATTGTTTTTGATTTTATGAGGTCCGGGATTTCCACAGGAATGCCTACAAAAACCGAGCAGGGGGATTTGGCAATGGCCTTATTTGGTAGACCGTCAGATTCTCACGTGATAGTCTTGGCTCCATCAACCGCAGCCGATTGTTTTTGGATATCCATAGAGGCTGTCAAGCTTGCCACAAAATATATGACCCCAGTTGTCGTACTATCTGAAGGTTTTTTGGTTAATTCTTCAGAACCATGGAAAATTCCTAACCTAAAAAAAATTCCTAAGATAAAGTCTCCTTTTAGAAAAAAGGTTGAAGGGTACCTACCCTACAAGAGAAACAGGGAAACTTTGGCAAGAGATTGGGTTAAGGTTGGAACCAAAGGACTAGAACATAGAATAGGTGGACTTGAAAAGCTAAATGAAACTGGTGATGTGACACAAGACGCTGAGAACCATGATTTGATGACAAGATTAAGAGTAGAAAAGGTTCAAAGAGTTGTTGATGATATACCCGACTTAGAAATTATTGGGGATAAGGACGCAGAGCTATTGCTTGTAGGTTGGGGAAGTACTTTGGGCAGTATGAAAGCCGCGGTAGAAGCGGTAACCCAATCCGGAAAAAAAGTCGCTATGATTAATATTCGACACCTAAATCCTTTTCCTAAAAATCTTTCTACAATACTCAGAAAGTTTAAGAAAGTGGCCGTGGTAGAATTAAACTTGGGTCAGCTTAATATGATAATTAGGTCAAAATTTTTAATTGACACGTCTTTTCTTGGACGAGTTACAGGTCAACCTATAGCTGTTACAGAACTGGTAGATTTTATAGCTAAGGAGTTAGAAATGCTTAAACAGCATTAAAATAGAAGTTTATGGCCGAAACGGAACAAGCACAGTACAAATCAAATGATTTTAAATCCCCAGTAGAACCCAGATGGTGTCCAGGCTGTGAGGACTATGCGATTTTAAAAGCTGTACAAACAGCCATGGCTCAAATTGGTAGGCCAAAAAATGAGCACGCCGTTATTTCAGGAATTGGTTGCTCATCTAGGTTCCCTTATTACATGGGCACTTATGGATTCCATACAATTCATGGTCGGCCTCTTCCTATAGCGACAGGTCTCAAGATTGCCAACCCAGAGTTGGCGGTGTGGGTTGTTACCGGAGATGGTGATGGAATTTCAATTGGGGGTAATCACTTCATCCATGCTTTAAGAAGAAATGCTGATTTAAATATTCTGCTGTTTAATAATAGGATCTATGGATTAACAAAGGGGCAATATTCTCCGACAAGCGAGAAAGGTATGATTAACAAAACAGCCCCTTATGGGACTATAGAGAATCCTGCGGACCCAACGAGTCTTGCTGTAGAATGCGGGGCGACCTTTATCGCTCAAATTGCCGCCTCTTATGTTAAGGACCTGGTTTCAATTCTTGTTCAAGCATATGAGCACAAAGGAACCTCGTTTGTTCATATATATCAAAATTGCTACATATACAACAACGGGGTGTTTGACGGATTTACAGATAGAAAAATACGCGACGACAACAATATC
>CAJXCX010000001.1:0-23974 GCA_913051685.1 uncultured Spirochaetales bacterium | reverse complement strand
AAGAAAGACCGATTTGATACTTTCATAAATAAATGGGTGGCTCACATTGAAAATCTTAGTTATTATAAGACAAACTCCGGATACCGAAGCAAAAATTCAAGCTAATGCCAATGGTAATGGCATTGAAACATCAAGTATCAAATGGATTCTGAATCCATTTGATGAGTTTGCTGTTGAGGAAGCCGTACAAATCAAGGAAAAATCAGATGCGGAGTTAGTAATTCTTACCGTTGGTCCCGAACGATCTGTCGAAGCACTAAGAACCGCTTTGGCCATGGGGGGTGACTCTTCCATCCATATAAAAGATGAGAGTTTCGGGGATATGGACTCTTATGCTCTTGCAAAAGTTATCGCATCAAAAATTAAAAGTATTGGCGATGTTGACTTAATTTTAACTGGAAAGAAATGGATTGATGAAGAATCCGGTCAAGTTGCAATTCAAGTCGCAGAAGAACTTGGTATTCCTCAGGCTACACTTGCTAGCAAAGTAGACGTGAATGAGGCCGGCAAATCTGTCAAGGTTCAATCGGAAATTGAAGGTGGCCAACGAATTGTCGAACTAACTTTCCCCGCTTTGGTAACTTGCGAGAGAGGTCTTAATGAGCCACGATATGCTTCGTTGCCAGGAATTATGAAGGCAAAGAAAAAACCCCTTGAAGAAGTTCTAATAGATTCAATTGATATTGGTGAGCTTGGTCTTACCAAAGAAGGTCTAGGTAGTGATGGTTCAAGAATCAAAGTTGATAGTATAGAGATTCCTGTAATTAAAAGAAGTCTAAAAATACTTAAGGGTGGGAAATCTGATATGGTGCAGGCTGACGAAGTACAAAAAGCATCCAATGACCTTGTAAAGCTTCTACGAGAAGAAGCTAAAATTATCTAAGGAGAAGAGAATGAGTGAAATTTGGGTATTAGTGGATACAAGTCAAGGAAAAATTAGAAATGTTACTTATGAAGTTTTGACCGCAGCCAGAAAATTAAAAGAAAAAAATGGCGCTACGGTAGCTGCAGTGTATATCGGAGATAGCGCAGGTCCTATCGAGGGAGATCTTGGCAAATACGGTGCCGAAAAATTTTACAAGGTTGAAAATGCTGCCCTTAAGGAATTTAACCCTTCAGCATACGCTCATGCATTATCCGAAATAATTAAAAATCATACCCCTGAAATAATTTTAGCTGGCAATACTCTACAAAATCAGGATTTTCTTCCACGGGTTGCATCAAAAACATCCGCTGGTTTAACTCTTGATGCTATCGATATTGATATAAGCTCTTCTTCGACTTTGCAAGTAAAAAGATACAGATACTCAGGTAAGTCAATATCTACGATTAGTTATCACGATACAAAGCCAATGATAGCCACCATAAGGCCTAATGCGTTTAAACCAGTTGAGAACGAGGCAAGTCCCGAGGTTGTTAGTGAAAGCCCTGATATTCCTTCGCAAGACAATATCAAAGTCTTGGAAACAAAGATTACCCCTAAAGAAAGGCCCGAATTAACTGAAGCTGACAAAATCATTTCTGGAGGAAGAGGCGTAGCAAGTACTGAGAATTTTAAATTAATTTTTGATATAGCTGATAGTATAGGTGCGGCTGCGGGTGCTTCAAGAGCAGCTGTGGATTCGGGATTTGTACCCTACGAAATGCAAGTAGGGCAAACCGGTAAAGTTGTATCTCCCAACTTGTATGTTGCTGTAGGTATTTCTGGTTCTGTTCAACACTACGCAGGAATGGGTTCATCAAAAGTGATTGTTGCCATCAATAAAGATCCTGATGCACCAATTTTTCAAAAATGTGATTATGGAATTTGTGGTGACTTGTTTGAAGTTATCCCAGCATTGACAGAAGAGTTTAAGAAACTCTCTTAAACAATCCAAGCGTACAAAACACACAATAAGTAAGCAATATCTTATTTAATATCAATCAACTTGATTTTATAATCTAGATTACGAAATATCTTTTTTGTTACCGAATTAAAATAGGCTGATTTGTCGGTAACAAATATTCTTCTCCTTTTTTTAGTCTTACTGAATTCATTAGGATGTTTCAACTTAAGGTAACTATATAAAGATTTAGAAATTTCTTGTGCTGAATCAATTAGAATCACATTTGGACCAAGATAATCCTGTATAGCTTCTTTCATTAATGGATAATGGGTGCAACCCAATATTAATGCCTCTATCGCATTACCTTTAAATACAGCCAGGTTGTCTTGAATTATTAGTTTCGAATAATTTTTCTTTAAAAGACCTTGTTCAATCATTGGGACAAAAATAGGGCATGCTTTTGCTATTGTTTTAATTGATTTATCAATCCTTCGTATATTATTTTCATATGTTTTACTTTCAATCGTTGAAGCAGTACCGATAATCCCTATTCGTTTGGCTCCCGATTTGGATGACGCCAGTACGCCAGACGATAAAACATCAAAGATTGGCAGATTAAATTTCCTTTTTAATAAAGATGTCGAATACGATGAAGCAGTATTGCATGCCACGACAATAATCTGGCAGCCCAACGATCGCAAAAATCTTACATTACGTTCAGAATATTTATCAACTGTTTTTTTGGATTTTATTCCATAAGGTAGTCTTGCAGTATCACCGAGATAAGACAATTCAAAGGATGGGAGTTTTTTAGAAATCTCTTTAAATACAGTCAGTCCACCAATTCCTGAATCAAAAATCCCTATTTTCATTACTATATTATATTGTAAGATTAACTCGTGGGAAATTTAAATTTAGTAGAACCTATATCCGCTTACCACAAAGACTGTCCAGAGTGCGGAAGTGTCCTTTTTCCTGTCTCGTCAGAAACACGAGATAAGCTCGACTCCGACAGCAACAAACTGCATTCCGAAGAAAAGAAGGCTGATAAAGAATGTCATTGTTGTGGTAAAAAATTTATGGTTCTTTTTGGGTGTTAAAATGCCATATATCAATCTAAAAGTTGGTGGAAAGCTAACTGATGAGCAAAAAAAAGAAATAATTACACAATTTACAAAGACACTTGAAACCGTAGCAAACAAACCTGCTTCGTCTACGTATATAGTCATAGATGAAGTGTCAAGAGATTTGTGGTCAGTTGGCGGTAAACTGCTGTCAGAGAATGATTAGTCAAAACCTCAAGTATTCTATGCGTACAAACTATTAGTTTGTACGCATAGAGATTTTCTAAATTTGGTAGAGTGTTACTACCATGTTCATATCAATCTTAGTCACCATATGCTTCATTGCCATGTTCTGTAATATCTAATCCTTTTCTTTCACCCTCTTCTTCCACTCTAAGACCAAATATTTGATTAACAACAAACAAGATAATCCAAGTACCTATAGATACAAAAATAACGGTTCCTAAGGCTGCTTTGATTTGAACCATAAGTAGTCCATCAAATTGATACGCAGCTGCAGCGAAAAGCCCTGTGGCAATACATCCCCAAAGGCCTCCTATTCCGTGAATTGCAACAACATCTAGCGTATCATCAAAATTAAATTGAGTTTTTAATGAACATGCATAACTGCAAATAATACCTGCGACTAAACCTATATAAATCGACGAAATTGGATCAACAAAACCCGCAGCAGGAGTAATCGCAACAAGACCAGCAATTGCTCCACTGGCAGCCCCTATAACTGTCGGGACTCCCTTTGATATCCACTCTGTCAACATCCATGCGATAACCGCAGCAGCAGCAGCAGTATTGGTATTTACAAAAGCTAAAGCAGCATCCGCATTTGCGCCTAATGCACTTCCAGCATTAAAACCAAACCATCCCACCCACAGAAGGGCCGCACCGGCGACCACAAATGGAACATTATGGGGGGTATTAGAAGAATTGGAGCTACTTCTCTTTCCATACATAAATGCAGCGACTAAAGCTGCTGTACCGGAACTCATATGAACTACCGTTCCACCAGCAAAATCTAATGCACCCATTCCGCCAATCCATCCTCCACCCCAAACCCAATAACATAGTGGGGAATAAATCAATATTGACCAGAGGATAGCGAAAGCAATATAAGCGCTAAATTTGGCTCTCTCGGCAATCGCACCTGTAATAAGAGCCACAGTGATTATCGCAAAAGTTCCCTGAAAGGCAACAAATAAATAATCAGGAATTGTGCCATTAGCATCTCCAACGATATTCCTTAAGCCAATGGATTCTAAAGATCCTACAAATTGACTACCTGAACCGCCACCGAATGCGAGTGAATAGCCAATCAAGACCCAAACTATACTTATAATTGCTGCAGCAGCAAAACTATGAGTAATCGTACTTAGAACATTTTTTTTTCTAACAAGCCCGCCGTAAAATAGAAACAGTCCTGGGATTGTCATCATTAATACCAATGCGGTTGATGTAAGCAACCATGCGGTATCTCCACTGTCAACTTCATCAGCAAATGCACTGAGAGGAAGTAAAAACAGTATAAAAAAAAGAACTTTGGTAAACTTCTTCATCTTAGCCTACCTCCTTATACTTAACCTTACGATATATGGAGCAAGAATTGTGCCAATAAAGACAAAACCCCCTAGCTTAATTATCTCAAGCCAAAGGGTCTATCAAGGAGGTGGCATGTTACTAGGAAGGATTGCTACACAAATTTGTTTTTATTTAAAGTAAGGATAAGCCTCTATGCCTACCTCGCTAGCGTCAGATCCTAGAACTTCTTCTTCTTGAGAAGGTCTTACTCCGATAGTATATTTCAATACAAGCCATACGATTACTGATGCAACAAAGACAAACATAACTACAGATAACGTACCGATAATTTGACCACGGAACGTTGTATCTGGATTAGACAGCGCAACCGCTATTGTTCCCCATATGCCCGATAAAAGATGTACAGGTAATGCGCCAACAACGTCATCAATTGTAAGGGCTTCAACCAATTTTGTACCTATCACTGCTATTATTCCACCAACTCCACCTACCATTATCGACATCATCATGGAGGGTGCTAAAGGCTCAGCAGTAATTGAAACAAGTCCTGCTAATGCACCATTAAGAGCAAAAGTAACATCAACTTTTCCAAACATAATTTGAGAAAGTATCATTGCAACTACTAGTCCACCACATGCAGCCAAATTTGTGTTGACAAAGATGTTGGACACAGCCACGGCATCATCCATGGTGCCAATTGCTAGTTGAGATCCCCCATTAAATCCAAACCATCCAAGCCATAGTATAAACGTACCCAGGGTTGCCAAAGGAATACTGGATGCGGGCATGGGATTCGGCTTTCCATCCTTGGAGAATCTTCCAAACCTTGGACCAATAACAATAGCTCCAGCAAGAGCCGCAGCCCCGCCAGCAGCATGGACTAGTGTTGATCCTGCAAAATCCGAGAAACCCATAGATGACAACCAACCACCGCCCCATTGCCAACCCATTTCGATTGGATAAATAATTCCAGACAAAATTACCGCGAAAAGAAAGAAGGTCCAAATTTTCACTCTTTCAGCAATAGTTCCCGAGACTATCGATACCGTGGTTGCACAAAAAACCATCTGAAAGAACCAATCAGAATTTGCTGCATAACCAGTTGCGATATCTTCCGCCGGGACAAACATAGCAAAAGAGCCTATGTATCCACCTTCAGGAATTCCATACGCCAAATTGTATCCTACCAAAAAGAACATAATTCCAGATATAGAATAAAGGCCTATGTTTTTCAAACAGATTGTGGAAACATTTTTAGTTCTTACCATCCCCGATTCTAGCATCGCGAAACCGGCAGCCATCCACATAACAAGAAAACCCATTATCAAAAACAATAATGTATTAAAAACGAATGCTGTCTCTTCAGGACTATTAGATGCCGATGCGTTACATGTGAAAAACAAAGTAGCGGAACCAAAAACCAAAAATAACAAGAAATTTTTAAATTTTGATGTAATCATTTTAATCTCCTCCAAGGAATGATTTTTACCTATGCTGCTGCAATATGCGTGCCAACCTTTTTCCAAAATCATTATTTTTTTTGTTGTATCCTTTAAGGTATGGAGAATCAACCGAGGAATCTCTGTGAAATGCTGAGAAATTCGGCAGAAAGATATGGGCAGGATATAGCTCTTACTGAGATTAAAGAAGGTGAGCTTGTAAGTATAAGTTTTAGCTCCCTTCATTCTAAGGTCCTACACAGAGCTAAAATATTGCTAGAATCCGGTATAAAACCAAAATCCAACGTAGCCATATCGGGCCCCAATTCAATTGATTGGGTTATCGGATTCTTTTCGATAATCTATGCTAATTGCACAGTTGTACCAATAGACCCAAAATTAAATAAAAAAACAATTGAATTTATTCTGAAATTTACAAATGCATCCTTGCTTGAAGATATGCCAATTACAGAAACCCACGAGGAGCTTCCTCCTCCACCCATTGACGAAGATTCCATTGCGGAAATTCTTTTTACATCTGGAACAACTGGAGATCCAAAGGGCGTCATGCTTTCGCATAAAAATTTGATTTCAAATTTACGCGATATTAATCAAATTATTCCTTTTTATAATCGGGATACCGTTTATAAATCTTTTTCGATACTTCCACTGCACCATGTATACGAATTAACTGGAGGACTTCTAAACAGCATTTACAATGGGAACATAGTACATTTTTGCTCCAAGATAGATTTAGCAACAATGTCAAAAGAAATGAAAATGACTTTACCTTCTATATGGCCCGTAGTTCCTTTGATACTTGAGAAAATATTTAAAGGCATAAAAAAAAATTTAGAAGAATCAAGAATAAAGAGTATGTTGTTTTATGTAGCTCCAAAACTTTTTGGAACATTAGTCAAACACAAGCTCGGATTAGATAAAGTAAAATTTATTTTGTGTGGTGGGGCTCCCCTCAATGAAGAAATAGAGAGATTTTTGGACAGAATTGGAATTAAGATAGTCCAAGGATACGGTCTTTCCGAGGCATCTCCTCTAATTTCCGTTAACCCTCCAACTAAAATCAAGTTTGGATCAGTAGGGAAAATTATAGAATCTTGCGATATAGAGTTGAGAGATAAAAACGAAGACGGTCACGGCATAATTTTTGCAAAGGGTCCCAATATCTTTTTAGGATATTACAAGAATCCTGAATCAACCAATGAGGTTTTAAAAGATGGTTGGCTTGATACAGGAGACATAGGATACCTTGACGATGAAGAATATCTTTATATTACCGGTAGAGAAAAATTTGTTATTGTGAACAAAGGAGGGAAGAATATTTATCCAGAAGAGATCGAAGAGCGCCTAAAAACTTCAAACTTAGTTAAAGACTCAGTAGTTTTTAGTAAGGATGATAAAAATATAATTGCAATAATTCAGCCCGAAGAACTAGCAATCAAAGATAAGCATTTAGATGAAGTAAAAAAAATGGTTTACAAGCACGTATTAGATATCAATAAGCAATTAGAATCATACAAAAGAGTAAATAAAGTTTACATCACCACGAATGATTTTGAAAAAACATCGACTCAAAAAATAAAAAGAGACTTTTTAAAAAATTTAGATATCAACGATTACACCTTAGCAAACTAAATGCAATCGCCTAAACTTTAAATTCTTCTCTTCCCTAAACTCGTCTTTAAGTTGTTTCGGTCTTAGTAATAACTCTTTATCAATCATCTTGTAAGGAATCTCAATAATATTTGTTTTAGATCGCAATACACCACCAGGTAATTGATAAACTGAATCATCTAGCTTGCGGAAATAAAGATTGAAAGTCTTTCCTTCAAATGAATAAATTGGTGGAATTATGCTAGAATCGACTGATTTTTCTCTACACAAGATTAATGACAACAAGTCACATACTTGAAGCAATGTGAGTTCAATCTTAAACTCATCTGTATTAATCGATGGCCTTTCCCGTCTTAAAAAGATAGCACTAAGCATATGTTCACATTTTTTGTTAAATGAGCTCTTAGAGACATCTCTTCTAGAAGTAGATTGGCTAAAAAGAGCCTTGAAATGTTCAGCAATCAAAAGAGATGAGTAGGGGATAATAGCATTAGCGATACTTTTAAGCCATAACTCTTCTTGCAGAGATTGTTTCATATTTTGAAAGGTATATACTTGATTGGTATCTGATGTTTTTGGAGTTTTATCATATTCAATCCAACCACAGTCATGATTTCGTATAGCATATTCGAGTTCTGTTTTATTCTTTAAACCATAGGTGATTTCATCGCTAAAAAGAAGGAAAATATCAAGCGCTACTCTTGCATGGTCATGCTGTTTAACGAAACACAGGCTGTCGCCATATTCTCTGGTTATCAATTGTTTCTCCTTTTTTTTTAATGCTCTTGCATTCTTATTATAATCAAGATAACTTAATTCTGTGGCTTTAGTAGCAATAATAGTTGGTAGCGATTCAGATTTAGATAAAGCTTCTGATGCTTGCACTGTTTTAGATGAGCTTAACATTCCTTATGAATTAAGGATTGCATCCGCACACAGAACTCCAGAATTAGTTACTGAATATATGAGTGGGATTGAAGAAACAGGCATTGAAGTAATAATAGCTGCTGCCGGTTGGGCCGCTCATCTGCCCGGGGTTGTTGCATCTTTCACCACGCTTCCCGTTATTGGTGTCCCCATTGACTCTTCTTGCTTGAATGGCTTAGATTCACTTTTATCAATAGTCCAGATGCCACCTGGTATCCCTGTTGCAACCATGTCTATAGGGAAAGGTGGGGCTAGAAACGCTGGAATTTATGCAGCCTCCATCTTATCTATTAAACATCCCGATATTAAGGAATCATTGCAGGGCTTTAGATTAAGATTAAAAGAAAAAGTAAAAAAAGCTGCAGAGAAACATAATAAATAAATAAATTGCAAATTTTTAATTCTGGCAAAACAGATTATGCATCATTAGCAATGCTATTAAAAGATGGACAAATCTTTTGCTATCCTACCGAAACGCTTTATGGCCTTGGGTGCACCGTAGATAACGAACTAGGGTTAGAAAGGATATATAAAATTAAATCAAGAGAAAAAGAGAAGAAGTTCTCCATCCTATTTAAAGATCTTGAAATGATAAGAGAATTTTGCGAGATAGGAAAGATTGAAGAAGATTTAATTATGAATTTTACTCCTGGCCCATTATCAATTTTATTACGAACAAGAAATGAAAATCTAGCAAATAAACTACTAATAGGTTTAAATGGCAAAATTAGCTGTAGAGTGTCTTCTCATCCTTTTGTTGCCGGGCTCTTTAAATCTTTGAATATCCCAATCGTATCTACAAGCGCAAATATTAGTGGTAGCAAGAATATTTTTTCTTTCAAAACCATATATAATACTTTCCATAATCTAGTGGATATTATTGTTGATGGTGGGGATATTAACGAATCCATGGGTTCTACCATTATTGAAATGGATAAAAATGATATGAAACTCATAAGAGAAGGCGATATTAAAGAGAAAGAGATAACGGTTTTCCTTAATGGCAGAAATTAAATCTTTTAGAGCACTAAGGTACAATCAAAAGGTAGTTACAAATCTGAGCAATGTAATTGCCCCTCCTTATGATGTAATAAGCAAGGACCAGCAAGAAGAACTTTATTCACTAGACGAGCATAATATAATCAAGATTGATTTCAACAAGGCTCCCGGGGACGATAAATACAAGATTGCGAAAGAAACTTTTGAAGATTGGCAAAAAAGAGAAATCTTAATAGAAGACGAAGAAAATAGTTTATATCCATACTATCAAAAATTTACCTACAAAGGAAAAGAACATGAAAGAATTGGATTAATTGGGCTTGTTAGACTCCACGAATTTGTAGATAAGATTATTTTGCCACATGAAGAAACATTCAGTGGCCCTAAAGCAGATAGGTTGAAACTAATGAAAGCATGTAATGCTAATCTGAGTCCTATATTTGGTGTTTATAATGATCCCAATTTAAAGATTCATAATATAATAAGTGACTTCATAAATTCGAACAAACCAATTATTGAAGCTAGATCCTTAGATGAAATAACCAATAAAGTCTGGAAAATATCAGATAAAGATTTAATTAATAAAATTCAAGATGCCTTTAGTGATAAGCAAATTCTTATTGCTGATGGTCATCACAGATATGAAACTTCATTAAATTTAAAGAGAGAGCAGGAAACGGCAAAAAATTCCTATGCAATGTTCTACTTGTCTGGATCTAATCAAGAAGGATTATTAATCAATCCTACACATAGAGTACTAAACAATGTTCAGAATGTAGACAAAATAATTTCGTCAATAAAATCAAATTTTCTAACCAAATCTTTGGAGCATATCAAGGAAGACGAGCTTCTTTCGGACGAGTTTTTTGTTGTATCAGAAAGCAAAAATCTCTATAAGTGCAAAATCGTGAATGAAGATAAAGAAAAATTTTATGGCATGAGTGTCTATGCGGTTCAAAATAAAATCATTGATGTATTTGATGACATATATTCGGATATCGCCTTCTTTAAGGGCATTGATGATGCTCAACCTTCAATGGTTCATAACTCAATTGGCTTAATACTGCCCAAATTTGTTCCAGAAGATATTATGAGGATAGTTCTGGACAACAAGAAGATGCCTCAAAAATCTACTTACTTTTATCCCAAAGTTGCGACAGGGCTATTGTTTAATAAATTATATTAATTTTTTAATTCATTTATAATTCAATCAGATGAACAAAGACAACATAAGAAATTTTTGCATTATAGCTCATATAGATCATGGAAAGTCGACACTGGCCGACAGGATACTAGAAATCACCAAATCAGTAACAAAAAGAGATATGACTAATCAATTCTTGGACAATATGGACATAGAAAGAGAGAGAGGTATAACTATAAAATCTCAGTCCGTAAGAATTAATTACTTGTTAGACAATAAAAACTATATTTTTAATCTAATTGACACTCCTGGTCATGTAGATTTTAGCTATGAAGTTTCAAGAAGCTTAATGGCATGCGAAGGAGTATTGCTTGTAGTAGATGCAACACAGGGCGTTGAGGCTCAAACCTTAGCCCATGCTTTTCTTGCAGCCGATATGGGTTTAGAGATAATTCCTGTAATAAATAAAATAGATCTTCCTGCATCTGATCCAGAAAGAGTTTGTAAGGAAATAGAAAGCTCAATAGGAATTGACTGCAGTAATGCAATTCTTGTAAGCGCAAAAACTGGTGAAGGTGTTGGAGATATTCTTAAGGAGGTAATTAAAAGAATACCTCCACCAAGAAAGACGGAAGTTGATAGCCTGAGAGCGCTAATAATAGATAGTTGGTTTGATTCTTATTTGGGAGTCGTCCTTCTTGTTAGAATATTTGATAACGAAATTAAAGTAGGAGAGAAGATTAGGTTAATTTCTACCGACAGAGATTACGAGGTTAGAAACTTAGGAATCTTTAATCCCAAACCAACGAATGTTCCCAAATTGAGTTCAGGAGAAGTTGGCTTTATTACTGCATCAATAAAACAAATAAGTGATGCTAAAGTAGGGGACACAATTACACTTAGCAGTAAAGCTGCCAATACTGCCCTCAAGGGCTTTAAGGATATAAAACCTATGGTTTTTTGTGGACTATATCCTATTGACCCTAATTTTTATGAACAACTAAAAGAATCTCTTGAAAAAATTAGTCTTAATGATTCTTCCATAAAATATGAGCCTGAGACTTCTGCCGCATTAGGTTTCGGCTTTAGGTGTGGATTTTTGGGATTACTGCATATGGAAATAATAAAAGAAAGATTAGAAAGAGAATTCAATTTAGCTTTGATTGCAACGTCGCCAACAGTGGTTTACGAAGTGTTTAAAACAAATGAAGAAAGGATAATCGTGGACAATCCTAGCTTGCTTCCCGATAGAAGTAATATCGAATCTATCATTGAACCTTTTGTTGATATCAGCCTACATACGCCAAAGAAATTTTTAGGTGGTCTTCTTGAGTTATGTGAATCAAGAAGAGGGGTTCAGAAAAATATAACTTTTATATCTGAAGAAAGATTAATTTTAGAATACGAGTTGCCTTTGTCTGAAATGATTTATGATTTTTACAACAAAGTTAAATCGATTACAAAGGGATATTGCTCTATGGATTACGAACCAAGTAAATCAAGAGAGTCCGACTTAATAAAGCTCGATATATTAATAAATGGGGAAATCGTTGATGCATTGTCTTTAATAATGCACAGAAAGAATTCCTACCATAGAGGAAGAGGCCTTGCTGAAAAACTAAAAGAAATAATACCACGACAACAATTTGAAGTGGCTATTCAAGCTGCTATAGGCTCGAAAATTATTGCTAGAGAAACTGTAAAGGCATTTCGTAAAGATGTTACTGCCAAATTGTATGGTGGAGACGTAACGAGAAAGAACAAACTCTTAGATAAACAAAAAGCCGGAAAGAAAAGAATGAAAAATGTTGGCAGTGTCGAGATACCTCAAGAAGCATTTATGGCTGTACTATCATCTAAAGAATGAATATATCTAACCTTTTTCTTTTGGTGTCATCATAGCAGTAATTGCTAAACAAGCAGCACTCGTAGCATCAGGATTAGTAACAACATTAATTAATGAAGGCAAACCAGAACTACATGCTCTTTCTATAGCTGGTGACAACTCATCTGCTTCGGTCACCATTTCTCCGTATCCTCCCATCGCTTTTACGATTTCATGGTAATTAATAAATGGAAGTTCGTGTCCCGCTGGAGTATTATCTCGACCATAATTGAGCCAATGTTGGTGTTTCGTCATCCCCCAAGACTGATCGTTACAAACTATAGATACAAAAGGTATTTTGTGCTTAACGGCAGTTTCAAATTCCATGAGATTCATCCCTATGGCTCCATCACCACTAATTAGTGCAACTTGTCTTTCTGGGAAAGCAACTTTGCTGCCTATAGCAAAAGGTACTCCTACCCCCATACATCCCAGCGGTCCTCCTTTTACATAGAAGCCTCCTTTGGATACTTGATAAACGGAATCAGTCCAAGCTTGGGTATCACCTCCATCAATACAGAGCATCGTGTCTTCACCTAAAACATCTTCTATAGATTTAACGACCCTAAGAACATGCAGGGGTTTCGTGTCACTATTTTTTAGCTTTGTTACAGCTTTCCATTCAGTATTCTTCCATTTTATACAAGTATTCATCCATTCCGAGAAAGCATCTTCAACAAGAGACTCATGAACGAATCTGTCATTAACCTTAGTTAAAGCTTTATCAATATCAGAAACGATAGGAAGATGGGCTGGTATGTTTCGCCCTATTTCTTCAGGCTCAATATCTACTTGTATGATTTTTGCGCTTGGATTAAATGTCCTACCCCAACCTATATATAAACTTAATCTAACCCCCAGCAATATAATTAAATCGGCTTCAGAAGTAATTTTTTTAAAACCATTTAAAGCTGAAGGGCTAGCTTGTCCTAAGCAATTTTTGTGTTTATCTGATACTATGCCTCGACCAAAATTAAGAGTAAATATTGGTATATTTAGTCGGTTAACAAATTCCTCTAGTGTATCAGAAGCTCCAGAATACCAAGAACCACTTCCAGCTATGACAACTGGCCTAGAGGATTTCTTAATCATTTCTACAAATTTCTGTACGTCTAAATCGTTAATCTCAGGATTTGAGGGGATTGCAGATTGAGACCTATCAAGCTCTTTACTATCAATTTTCTCATAAAGAACTTCATGAGGAAATCCTAAATAAACAGGTCCTGGTCTTCCAGAACAAGCCATTTTGTAAGCATGGGCTGTATATTCGGCTAATCTTTTAGTGTCGTATACGGTCTTGGCCCATTTAGTTATAGGGCGAACCATCGATTCTTGATCTATATCCTGCAGGGGCAACCTATCCATTTCTTCAATGCCTGCTTTTCCAGACAAGAATATACAAGGAGAATTCGACAAGAAAGCTCCGGACATTCCAGTGATTACATTTGTTAGTCCTGGTCCCGCGGTAACCAAACAAACGCCTGGGGACTTAGTTACTCTTCCATATGCATCTGCAGCCATCGATGCGCCTTGCTCGTGATGAGTATCGATCAATCTTATACCCATTTCTTTGCAAGCATTGTAAATTGGGTTAACATGGCCTCCCGCTAATGTAAAAATATCTCTTACGCCCAAATCTCGTAAGGTATTCACAATTGCAAATCCGCCATCAATTTTATTATTCATATGCTTTAACTCAATTAACAGTATAATATAAATTACATACAAAAAAATTACTTGAGGGGGCAACAAAAAAAATGACAGAGGAAGAGAAAAGTAAACCTGAACAAGGTTCTCCTGAAGAGGGAGTCACAGAGCCAACTCCTGAGGATGCGCTTAATGCTATAAGGGCATCTATAGCAAATGCATTCAATTTAGGACTACAAAGTCAGCCCAAACAACCGACTGATACAACGGCAGATTTAATTAAAGGGCTTCAAGAAATCATAAGTGGCCAACTCAAACAAGCATACGGGAAAGATGTATCAGAAGATTTTATAAGGGCTAATGCAGAATTTTTTGTTCAGATAGCAGCCGTAGGATACATAATCCCCCGAATTTGTGCTCACGATAAGGATTTTCAAGCCAGGCTTTTTCAGTTAATAGAGGACAGAGTCTTAGAAACTCAAAAACAAGCTGCAGAAAAAAGCCAAGGCGAACAAGGTTCAATCATCCACGAAGATAAAAAAATTATAGTTTGATAATGCCAAAGGAAATTTAATGAAAAAAATTCTGGGGGGGAAAGATAAGGTAAGAATTGGTGCCGCACAGGCTTCCCCTTTTTTCTTCGATAAAGATAAAACCCTCTCAAAGGCTTGTGACTTAATAAAAGAGGCGGCCGAACTCGAATGTAACATTATTAGTTTTCCAGAAGTTTTTATATCCGGCTATCCCGCCTTCTTTACATTAGGTTACGATTCAAATCCAAAGTTGTGGACGGAGTATTTGATTGCACTACAGAGAAGTTCTTTGGTGGTTACAGGAGAAGAAATAGACGTCCTAAAAAGAGCCGCCAAGGACAACAATATCATAGTCGTAATGGGGATAAACGAATTAGATGATACTCCGGGTTCGCAAACCATCTTTAATTCTCTTCTTTTTATTGATAATCACGGAGAGCTACTTGGTTCTCATAGAAAACTTGTTCCAACATATAGCGAGAGAATTTATTGGGGTAACGGAGATGGATCCGATTTGCAAGTCTATGACACCGAATATGGAAGGATTAGTGGCTTGATTTGTTGGGAGAACCATATGACATCCATTAGATCTTATTTGATGACAAAAGGTTTTGAAATTCATATATGTGTATGGCCTGGAAATTGGAAAAGAGGTGAAGACAAATTGCTTGATGCCGATACAAGTATGGAAAATAATTCTTGCAATATCCAACCATTTTGCAAGGTTAATTCGTTTGAGTCTGGAGCATTTACTCTTTCTGTGAGTGGGATTCTCACCAAAAACTCTTTTAAAAAGAGTTTAGAAAAATTTAGAGATAGCGAACATATGAACTACGCTTGGTCTAAAGGAGGGTCTTTAATAACCAATCCCGCCGGTAGAGTTCTGAATGGTCCTTTGTTTGATGAAGAAGGAATAGTATATGCTGATTGTTACCCAGAACAAATAATGGCATCAAAAGCTATTTTTGATCATCTTGGTCATTACTCAAGACCTGATTTGATTAATGTTAATTACAATACAAGCGGAAATAAGTATAACGCTAACATGGACACAATCGTTAATGATTTACTTGATAATAAAAAAAAGATTAAAGAAATCTCAGAAAAAAATGCTATAGACGAAAAGATTTTAGAAGCAATAATTTCGGAGCTCGCAATTACAACCAAATGAGGACTCTCGTAACAGGAGCAACCGGCTATATTGGCCCTTTTCTTGTAAACAAACTCAAAGCAGATGGTCACCAAGTTAGTATCCTAGTTAGAAAAAAAGATGATTTTGATAGATTAAACTCTGAAGGGTTTAATTGTATTCTTGGGGATCTAACCAACAAGGAATCACTAAAGGGAATGTTAAATGATATAGAAGTTCTATTCCATCTAGCTAACATAGCTTCGTGGTGGCTTCCAAGAAAACAGGATTATTATGATATCAATGTCACTGGAACGATTAACCTTCTAGAAGAAGCAAAAAACTCAAATTTAGAAAAAATAATTTATACCAGTAGTATCGCTGCGATAAGACAACCAAAAGGAATTGTCGCCACAGAAGATTCCGTGCATCAGGGTGATTTTGAGAGTGATTATAGCAAATCAAAATATTTAGTAGAGAAAGAAATAGATAAGTATAAAAATCTTGGTCTACCAATTGTAACTTTAAATCCTGGTGTTGTTACTGGACCTCGTGACTTTAAAACATTTGGGAAAACTCTTATCGGAATTTCAAATGGGAAAATTAAATCTAAATTTTTTCCTGAATCCTATGTTCCATTAGTATATATAGATGATGTTATAGATATTCTGACAAGAGCTCTTGACATAGAGCCTGGTAAAAAATATGTTGTTGTTGGAGAGAACATTAAGATTGGAGATATCTTTGATAAAGTTTGTGAAATTCTAGGCAAAGAGAAAATCAATAGAATCACTCCGGATATTTCTTTACGAATGTTGGCATATTTTTCAGAATTCATATCCTTTTTTACTAAAAAAAGACCCTTTCTCGCTATCGACGGATTAAAGGCTATAGAAATCGGAGCAATGGCTAGTGCACAAAAATCTATCGATGAATTAGGCTTCAAGTATCTTAACGCAGATCAAATTTTGACCAAGAGTATAGAGTGGTATAAAAAAAATAATTATATCAATGATTAAAGGTACTTAGGTCCCTTTCTCAAAATTTCAGATTTGACATCTTTTTTATCATTATTTAAATTTGCGTTTCTATGGATAACGAAAAGTTTCTTGTTATAGCAGAAAAACCTAGTGTGGCAAAACTGATAGCCTCGGCGCTAGGTGTCGGCAAAAAGAACGTGGCTAAAGGTCTTAATTGTTATGAAGATGAAAAATATGTTATCACCTCAGCATCAGGTCACTTGGTTGAATACGAAAAGCCAAAGGCAAAGTGGAAGTTTGAAGCTTTACCTTTGAATGGTCCAGGCAATCTAATACCTAAAGAAATACCTACAGTAAAATCAAAACTAAACTTTATAAAGAAGTTGCTAAAACGAAAAGACATATCTAGTGCAATTAATGCGTGTGATGCTGGACGTGAGGGAGAATTAATTTTTAATCAAATAATAAATTATTTAAATGTTAGCAAACCTCTATATAGAGTTTGGCTTCAATCCATGACAAAAAAAGAAATACAAAAAGAGTTTAGCAATCTTAGATCATCAGAAGAGTATAAATATCTTCATAGCGCTGCACTGGGACGAGCAATTGCAGATTGGAAGATAGGAATGAATGGAACAAGGGCGGTGACAGCATGGGCAAATGTAGCTTATGGACTAAACTTTAGTAAACAGGCAGTAGGGAGAGTTAAAACCCCCACTTTAGCACTTGTTGTATCAAGAGATGAAGAAATAGAAAAATTCATTCCAGAAAAATACTCAGAGCTATATGTAACTTTTCAAACGTCTTCTGGTGAATATAATGGCACTTATGTTGACAAAGAATTTAACAACGAAGGCTTCAATGAAGAACAAAAGAGGGCAAGAAAAAGCGATAGAATTTTCGATATGGATAAGGCAGAAAAAATTGTTAGTTCTTGTTTAAATAAGAAAGGTGTTATATCGGAAAAATCTAAAGAAAATAGGCAGTACTCGCCAGCCTTATTTGACCTAACCTCTTTACAGAGAGAGGCTAATAGTAGATTTGGATTTACAGCAAGCAATACATTAAAAATAGCCCAATCTTTGTATCAACCACTCTCTGGAGAAGGATATATAACTTATCCAAGGACCGGCTCACGAAGATTGCCAGATGATTATATACAAGAAATTGGTAAGCTCTTAAATAATCTTGGAGAGACAAAATATAAAAATTACTCAAAAACAATATTAGAAGAAAATCGCGTTAAAGCAGACAAAAGAATTTTTGATTCACAAGCTGTATCTGATCATTTCGCAATAATACCAACGCTTAATATTCCTGATCTAAACAAATTAAGAGAGCCACAATTTAAAATATATGATCTAATCGTTAAAAGATTCCTTGGGATTTTCTATCCCCCTACAATCACCAGAGAAACCGTCAGGGATACGGTAATAGAAGGGAATTTGTTTAGGACAAGTGGAAAAATTTTAATTGATAAGGGCTGGAGGGAAGTTCTCGATAGTAACATCGAAGATAAAATATTAAACAAAATAGAAGACAATGATACAGTTGAAGCAATTAGGATAGACAAAATAGATAAGGATACTGCACCTAAATCCAGATACACAGATTCAACATTGCTAAGAGCCATGGAGACGGCAGGAAAGGAAATAGAGGATGATGAACTAGCTCTAATTATGAAAAACAAAGGGATTGGCACTCCTGCAACCAGGGCCGTTATAATCGAAGATTTAATCGAAAGAGACAAGTATCTAATAAGAACTGAAGATGTAAATGGAAAAAAATGTATAGCATCTTCTATAAGGGGTAAGAAGCTTATAAAAGATTTAAAAATGCTAAAAATAGAGCAACTTACTTCAGCTAGCTTAACTGCTGAATGGGAGTCAAAACTAATAGAAATAGAAGAAAATAAATATTCTTATGAAGAGTTCATTCGTGAAATAGAAAACCTAAGAGATGAAATAATACAAAGAGCAAAAGATACAAGAGTCGACACGGATGAACATATAAGGCCTTTGGGGATAGATTGTCCTATTACTGGATTGCCTATGTATGAAACATTTAACCGATATACAACTGACAAACCTGAAGAATCAACCAATATAGGTAAAGTTTATTCCGGAAGACCAATTAGTCGAGATGAGGCGATAGAATTAATTAGATCATATGATGGAAATGTAGGAACAATCAATCTAACTGGATTTGTTAATAGGTTTGGTCAGGTTTTCGATGCACCATTGCAGTTCACAAAAGACATACCAAGATGCAAATTTCCCGAAGATTACTTTTCTGGAAGTAAAGAAGTAAATCTAGAAGAATTAGAACTTCTATGTGAATCTCCAGTTGTGGAATCAAAAGTTTATTATGATGAAGATTTTTATTACTTTGGGAAAGCAGGGAAAAATAGAATTGCAAGAAGAATACTGTCTCCATATTTGAACTCAGAAGACGAAGAAGAGAGAAAGAAAGATTCACTGCCAATAGACGAAGCAGAGAAACTTTTTAAAGATGGGAAGACATCGATACTGCAATTTAAAAGCAAAAGAAAGAATGCGAGAATGCCTTTTTTTAAAGCAAAACTATATTTAGATTCAAAATTCAGCCCAAAGTGGGAAATGACTCAAAGAAAAACTAAGAAAACTAGAAAATCTGCCAAATCAGTTCAATAGATACATAGGGATGATATAATCTTCATATGTTCGAAAAAATTACCGACAAAATAACTAGTTCATTTAAAAGACTTAGGGGGCATAGCGTCCTAACTAACGAGAATATAGACGACGTGCTTAAAGAAATACGACTCAGTCTATTAGAAGCTGATGTGAACTATAAAGTTGTAAAATCTTTAATCGATTCCATTAAGGAAGCTTCCATTGGACAAGAAGTTCTAAAGAGCGTATCGCCAGGAGAGCAGTTCACAAAAATTTTTAATGATGAATTAGTTAAAATCTTGGGTTCTAAAACTGAACATTTAAACATAAAAGTATCACCACCCGCTGTAATAATGATGGTAGGGCTCCAAGGGTCCGGTAAGACAACAACGGCAGCAAAATTATCTAAATATTTAAAAGAAAAAGAAAAACGAAATCCCTGTATGGTATCCGCAGATGTATACAGGCCAGCTGCTATTGAACAACTTAAGATTTTATCAAATCAGGTGAATGCGGGTTTTATCGAAAATTCATCGGACGATGTAGTTCAAATTTGCAAAGATGCTTTTGAATCAGCTTACAATAAAGGTTACGACGTTTTAATTATTGATACCGCTGGTCGGCTTCAAATCGATGACGACATGATTCAAGAGCTCAAAACTATAAAATCCAAAGTATCAGTTCACGAAACCCTCTTAATCATCGACTCAATGCTTGGACAAGAAGCTGTCAACGTTGCTAAAACTTTTAATGACGAAGTAGGTATTGATGGTATTGCATTAACTAAACTAGATGGTGATGCTAGAGGTGGTGCAGCATTATCGGCAAAATTTATAACTGGCAAACCGATAAAATTGTACGGCTCAGGAGAAAAGATGGATATGCTTGATATTTTTCATCCTGATAGAATGGCATCAAGGATACTGGGCATGGGGGATGTCGTATCCCTTGTTGAAAAAACATCCGCTACTATGGATGAAAAACAAGCGGAAGAGTTTTCCGATAAACTTGAAAAAAGTGATTTCAACTTAAACGATTTTAAAGACGCAATAAAATCTATGAACAAGCTAGGATCTTTAAAAAGTACGTTGTCAATGATACCAGGTCTTGGAAATCTATCTCAAGATGAAACCGCGATGGAACAAGCACGTATGGAAATGAAAAAAACTGTTGCAATTATTGACTCAATGACAACAAAGGAAAGGGACAATCATACACTACTTGATGGAAGTAGGAGAAAAAGAATAGCCACAGGCAGTGGGACATCAGTACAGGATATCAACAAATTAATTAAGAAATTCTTGCAAATGAGAAAAATGTCTAAAAATCTTGGTAAAATGAAAAAAAATCCAAAAAACCTGTTGAATTTTAATTAATATTACTCATTATTAAGGGACAGAGGATTTATGTTAAAAATAAGACTTGCACGTTTGGGAAGAAAAAAACGACCCTTTTATAGAATTGTGGCAACCGATTCACGCTCCCCTAGAGACGGAAAATTTCTAGAGATTCTTGGAACATATGACCCATTAAAAGAGCCTAGCGAAATATCTTTCAATAAAGAGAAGATAGATGGCTGGGTAAACAAGGGCGCGCAACTAAGCAATAGAGTTCAAAAAATTATTGATCCAGAAAAATATTCTGAACTCATAAAAGACAAACCTAAGAAAGCTCCTAAGAAGGTTTCTCCTAAAGTGGAAGCTCCAAAAGAAGAGACTAAAGCTGAAGAGGCTCCAAAAGAAGACAATGAAGACGAAAATGCTTAATAATTACCAATAATAAGTCCATAAAAAACTCAAGCTAATTTTTTTCAATTATTGTATAATCGTAGTTACAGAGGTTAACGATGGATAAGGTTTCAGAACTAATCAAATTAATTGCTAGCTCGCTTGTTGATAAGCCAGAGGAAGTCGAAATTCAAGAAGTATCTGGAGATTCTACTACTGTTTACGAATTAAAAGTTGCCCAAGAAGACTTAGGTAAAATCATCGGAAAACAGGGCAAGACGGCAAAAGCTATAAGGGTTCTTTTGGGCGCTGCTGCCGCTAAAGAAAAAAGAAGAGCGGTTTTAGAAATTATCGAATAGGCTTAGGAATATCCTTTCTTTTTTGTGGGTAATATAATAAGAGTATATGCCTGTATCAGAAAAAAATGAATTTTACAATAAAGATCTAATTGGTTGTAGCGTCCTTTCGGAACAGAATCAATGCTTTGGTCAAATAACCAGGGTTTTAGAGTCTAAGTCTGGAGCCTTATTGGAAGTTCTCAATAATCAGACAACTTATTTGGTACCATTTAGTAACTCGTTTATCATCAGTGTTAATATAGATAATAAATTTTTAGTTATTAAAAACTTGGAGGAAATAGCTTCTTTATGATTTTTAATGTCCTTGCGGTTTTTAGAGAAATATTTCGAACTCCTCTTAAATATGGAATTCTCTCAAAAGCTATAAAAACGAATAAAGTTACGGTGAATTTATACAGCTATAGTGATTTTTTAAAAAATAACGAAAGACTTGATGATGGTCAATATGGTGGAAGCTCAGGAATGATTATAGCTTACGATAAAGCATTGAGAGCAATTGATACAATCAAAAGAAACAATCCTAAAACTTTGATTGTATTTTTAACCCCTAAGGGTCAACCGCTAAACAACAAATTAGTAAGTCGTCTAGCAAAGGCTAAGAATCTTACACTTGTTTGTGGAAGGTACGAGGGGTTTGATCAAAGATTAATAGACAATTATGCAGATATTGAATTATCAGTAGGTGACTATGTTATGTCGGGTGGAGAGATTGCAGCTTTAACAGTCATTGATTCAGTTAGTAGAATGGTTGATGGCGTGGTAGGGAAGAAAGAATCGGTCAAGAAAGATACTTTTCAAAATTCGTTATTAAAAAATCCTGTATATACAAGACCAGCTGTGTTTAAAAAAAAGAAAGTTCCTAAGGTGTTAATTTCAGGAAATCATACGAGAATTAAGAAATTCAATAGAGATTCATCTCTTATTGAGACTCTCAAGAAGAGAGAAGATTTGTTGGAGGACGCCCATTTAGATATTACAGAAAGAGAAAAATTAAAAGAAATTAAGGCTCAAGGAATCAAATCAAATCTTTATCTTGCACTAGTACATCATCCAATTAACAATATAAACGGCGAAGTAATTAAAACCTCATTAACAAATCTAGATATCCAGGATATCGCTAGGTCCTGTAAAACTTATGGGATTCAAAAATACTTTATTACTCATCCTGTAAAAGAGCAGAGAGCCCTCGCTGAAAGTGTTTTGAATTACTGGGATAACAATCAAAATAAACGGAACAAAAACTCTAAACATAATGCTATGGAACTTATAGAAATCAAAAAAAATATAAATGAGGCAATAAGGTCAATAAAATTAACTCATAAAAAAAGGCCAAAGATAGTTGCAACAGATGCAAGAATTATGCATAATATGATAAATTATTCTCAACTGAGAGATGTTATAAAAGCAGATAGCGGTCCGTTTTT
This sequence comes from uncultured Spirochaetales bacterium, assembly GCA_913051685.1. GTDB lineage: Bacteria > Desulfobacterota_D > UBA1144 > UBA1144 > UBA1144 > UBA1144. Next base: position 1,051 of record CAJXCX010000001.1, on the reverse strand, counting down.
ATTTCTTTTTGGTACCGGTTGGGGATTAACCAAAGAAGTGCTAGATAGCGCAGATTATATTGTCAAACCTGTTGGTAGTTATCATCAATATAATCATTTATCCGTAAGAAGTGCGGTTGCTATTGTCTTGGATAGGCTTTTTGGTTGTAATTTTTAGGTGTAGCGATATGGGCATCATAGACAATATTGAGAAAGAAAGTTTAAAAGAGATACCGTCCTTCAAGGCTGGCGATACAGTATTAGTGCACTATAAAATCAAAGAAGGTGAAAAAGAGAGGATACAAATCTTTGAGGGCATAGTGATTGCTCGAAGCGGATCAAGTATTCGAGAAACTTTCACCGTCAGAAAAATCTCCTATGGCATAGGAACTGAGAGAATATTCCCTTTGCATTCAAAACAAATAGCCAGAATAGAAATCAAAAAGAAAGGGAAAATCAGAAGGGCCAAATTGTATTACATGAGAGGACTATCTAAAAAAGCCTCCAGGATTAAAGAAAGTACAAAATAATTTAGTTTTTAATACTTATTAATATTCTCTGTATGGTACTAATTAAAGAAAATACAGCTATCACGCTGATGGTTAACATCAATAAAAAATCTTCAATTCCAAAGAATTGAATTTGATAATACTCGCAAATACCACTAGCAAGTCCGCCGATGCCAAGAAATACAACTCGTTCGGGCCTTTGCATCATTCCGGTATTGGAATCAATGCCAAGATTTGCTGCGATAGATTTTACATAGCTTACAGTCAAACTGAAACAAATTGTTAAAAAGACAACATAACAAAAATAGGCTGGAAAGAAGTACGCAAACAGTCCGAACATAATTACTATTTCGGACAATCTGTCCAAAACACTATCAAGAAAAGCACCTTTTGATGATACTTGATTGGTCATTCTTGCAACTCGCCCATCTAATATATCGAAGCTTGATCCGGACAAAACAAATATTGAGGCTATCATAATCAAACCATTTGCATACAAATATGCAGTTAGGAATGAAACGAGAAAGGAGATGGATGTTAGGACATTAGGTCCTATTTTGGAT